>NZ_JBYTAE010000023.1:0-65996 GCF_058787875.1 Hydrogenophaga sp. FW305-3-2-15-A-LB1
CCGCAGTCCCCGCCCCGCCCCTGCGCCTCACGGGGGCGCAGGCGCTGGTGAACGTGCTGCTGGCCGAGGGCGTGGACACGGTGTTCGGCATCGTGGGCGGCAAGCTCTCGCCGCTGTTCCATGCGCTCAGCCGCGAGCCGCGCATCCGCTTTATCGGCGTGCGCCACGAAGCCGCCGGGCCGATGATGGCCGCCGCCGTGCACGCGGGCACCGGCCGGCTCGCGGTGGCCGTGGGCGAGCTGGGCCCCGGCGGCCTCAACCTCGCCGCCGGCCTGGGCGTGGCTTTCAACAACAACCTGCCGCTGCTGGCCATCACCACCAACCAGCACCGCGCCTCGTCGTATCCGCACAGCGGTGTGTTCATGGACCTGGACACGGTGGCCGTGACCCGGCCTCTGACCAAATGGAACGCGGTCGTGCACGACGCGCGCCGCATGCCGGAACTCGCGCGGCGCGCCTTCCGCGAGGCCCTGGGCGGGCGGCCCGGCCCGGTGCACCTGGACATTCCGCAGGATGTGCTGGGCGAGGTGCACGCCTTCGCGGCCGACGAGTTCGACGTGGCCCCCCGGCGCTACCGCGCCACGCTCGGGCCGCGCCCGGCCCAGGCGGCGGTGGAGGCGGCGGTGCAACTGCTGCGCGGCGCGCAACGCCCGCTCATCGTGGGCGGTGGCGGCGTGGTGGCCGCCGGGGCCGCCACCGCGCTGCGCGCGCTGGCCCAGCGCCTGAACGCGCCGGTGGTGCCCACGCAGATGGCGCTGGGCGTGGTGCCCTCGGACAGCCCGCACTTCATCGGCCACGGCGGCATCATCGCGGGCGATTCGGTGAAACACGCCTTCGAGCGCGCGGACGTGATCCTCAGCGTGGGCTGCCGCTGGTCGTCGTGGATGTGGGACGCGCGCGGCGCGCTCGCGCGGCGCTACCACCGGCTCATCAACATCAACATCGACCCGTCCTCGCTCGGCCAGGCCGCGCTGCACGAGGTGGCCATGCAGGCCGACGCGGGCGAGGCGCTGCGCGACCTGCTCGCCGCCCTGGGCGACGGCGCCGCGCCGGCCGACGGCGCCTGGCTCGCCGAGCTGCGCGCGGCGCGCGCGGGGCACGAAGACCAGCTCGCGCTCATGGTGGCCGACCCCGACCCCGTGATGCACCCCGCCGCGCTGGCCAAGGCCCTGGGCGATGCGTTGCCGGCCGACGCGCTCGCGGTCTACGACGGCGGCCACACCACCTTCTGGAGCAACGACCTCACGCCGGTGCACGAGGTGCGCACGCGCTTTCACGAACCCGGCATGTCCCACCTGGGCTACGGCCTGCCGGCCGCGATCGCGCTGCAGACGCAGTTCCCCGGCCGCCCGGTGATCAACATCACCGGCGACGGCGCCTTCGGCTTCACGCTCAACGAACTCGACACCGCGCGCCGCCACCGCCTGCCGGTGATCACGGTGGTGCACAACAACGCGGCCTGGGGCGTGATCCGCATGGGCCAGAAGGCCGGGCTCGGCTTCGAGATGGCCACCGACCTGGAAGACACCGACTACGCGGCCATCGCGCGCGGCTTCGGCTGCCACGGCGAGGTGGTCACGCGCGCGGCCGACGTGGCCCCTGCCTTGCAGCGCGCGATCGCCTCCGGCCTGCCCGCCGTGCTCGACTGCCGCACCCGCTTCGTGCCACACCCGGCGGTGGGCGCGTTCGTGGGCATGAACAAATACGGTTTCGCCTCGCTCACCCGGCTCGACCCGCCCTGACACCGGGCGCCCCGTTTTCCACAACAACAGGAGACAAGACATGCAACGCAGAACCCTGCTGCGCGCCAGCGCCGCCTTCGGTGGCCTGGCCACCACCGGCCTGCCCGCGTTCGCCCAGGCCCCGGCCGCCAACGCCACGCTGTGGTCGGGCTTTCCGGTCGGCGGCGGCCTGGGCGACCAGGTCGCGCGCCCGCTGATCGACCAGCTGCGCGGCAAGTACCCGCAACCCATCATCTACGACAGCAAACCCGGCGCGGGCGGCCGCATCGCGGCCGAGTTCGTCAAGCGCTCGGCGCCCGACGGCAACACCCTGTTCGGCTGCCCGAGCTCGGTCATGACGCTGCACCCGCACGTGTTCAAGAAGCTGCCCTACGACACGCTGGCCGACTTCACACCCATCGCCGGGCTGTGCACCTACACCGCCGTCTTCACCGCCGGCCCGGGCCTGCCGGCCGAGATCCGCAGCGTGGCCGACTACCTGAAGTGGGCCAAGGCCAACCCGGCCCAGGCCAACTACGGCGTGCCGGCCACCGGCTCCTCGCTGCACCTGGCCGGCGCCATGCTGGGCAAGCAGTCGGGCGTGGACATGCAGGCCGTGCCCTACAAGGGCGGCGCGCCACTGCTCACCGACCTGCGCGGCGGCCAGATCCCGGTCAGCTTCAACGTGGTCAGCGAGGTGCTGCCGCACATCCGCGCGGGCAGCCTGCGCGCGCTCGCGGTCTCGGCGCCCACGCGCTGGAAGGCCCTGCCCGACACGCCCACGCTGACCGAGCTCGGCTACAAGGACGTGGCCTTCGTCGACTGGCTCGGCTGGTACGGCCCGGCGGGCATGGAGCGGGCCAAGGTGGCCGCGCTCAACACCGCCGTGAACGATGCGCTGGCCTCGGCCGCGATGAAAGACGTGATCGACAAGAACGGCCTGGAGGTCATGCGCGTCACGCCCGAGGGCCTGGCCAAGGCCATCCGCGAGAACCACGCCTTCTGGGCCCACGTGGTCAAGGTCACCGGCTTCAAGCCCGAAGACTGAGCGTGGCAAGATCGCGCGCCCCTTTTTTCACTTTCCGAACCGCCACCCCACCATGAGCCTCACCCTCGATCAAGCCCGGCAGATCCTCGACGCCGCCCTCGCCACCTCCAAGGACAAGGGCTACGCGCCGATGGCCATCGCCGTGCTCGACGCCGCCGGCCACCTCAAGGCCTTCGTCAGCGAAGACGGCGCCAGCATGTTCCGCTTCGACATCGCCCGGGCCAAAGCCTGGGGCGCGGTCGGCATGGGCGTGTCCAGCCGCACGCTGAGCGAGCGCGCCAAGGGCAACCCGAACTTCTTCGTCTCGCTCGCGGCCACGGCCGAGGGCAAGTTCCTGCCACAGACCGGCGCCGTGGTGATCAAGGATCCGCAGGGTCGGCTGCTCGGCGCGGTGGGCGCCAGCGGCGGCACCGGCGATGAAGACGAGCTGATCTGCCTGGCCGGCGTGGCCGCCGCCGGGCTGCAGGCCGGCTGATTCAGGCCTTCGGCAGGCCGCGCAACAAGACGTCGCAGAAGAACTCGGCCGGCGGCGAGAGCGGCAGGTCGGGCCGCCGCACCAGCACGATCGCCGGCGCCGGCAGCCGCTCGCGCACCGGGATCACCTCCAGCAGGTCGCGCGTCATCGCGAAGTCCATCCACTGCCGGGGCAGCATGGCCAGCAGGTCGGTCTGCACCAGCGCCACCTGCACCGACAGCGCCGAATGCGCGCTCAGCATCACGCGCGGCGCGGGCTGGCCGTGCGTGGCGAACAAGCGTGCCAGGTCTTCCTCGGCGTTGTAGTCGATGGTGGTGCTGGCCCAGTCGGCCCCGGCCAATGACTTCAGGCTGCGCACGCGCGCCAGCGGGTGGCCCTTGCGGCACACCACCACGCGGGTGTTGTCGCACAGGTGCTGCATGGCCAGACCCGGCGCGGTCTTCTGCCAGGGCGCCGCGCCGAGGTAGAAGTCCAGGCTGCCGTCGCGCAATGCGCCCTCCACCGCGGGCATCAGGCTTTCCGTGAGGTTGAGTTTGACCTTGGGGTAGGTCTTGCGGAACACCGACAGGGCATCGGGCAGCATGCCCAGGTGCGGCATGATGGACAGCGCCACCGACACCGTGCCTTCGTAGCCCGGCCCGGGGTGCTGCACCTCCTCGCGCGCGCGGCGCGCTTCGCTGGAGATCACGCAGGCCCGCCGGTGAAAGCGCACGCCTTCGGCCGTCAGCACCATGCCCGTGGTCTGCCGCGCGAACAGGCTCACCCCCAGCTCCCGCTCCAGCGCGCGCACGCTGCGCGTGAGCGCGGGCTGGGGCATGTCCAGCCGCCGCGCGGCCGAGCGCAGGCTGCCGTGTTCGACGATGGCCATCAGGTGCTGCAGCTGATCGAGTTTCATGCGCGGGTGTGTCTCCATGGGGATGCGATTTTCGTATCGCTTTCGCAATCACGCCATCTTATTGGAATCCTCGTGTTTGCCTAGAGTCCGCCTCAGCCCCACCGAGCGGGGACACCAAGACCAACGATCCGGAGACACGACATGACCTGCCTTTCCAGACGCCATGCCCTGCATGCGGCTTTCCTGCTGCTCATGCTGGGCAGCACCACCGCCATGGCCCAGGCCTGGCCCCACAAACCGGTGCGCATGATCGTGCCGGTGGGCGCCGGCTCCGCCCCCGACGTGATCGCGCGCATCGTGGGCGACAAGCTCGCCGCCGCCTGGGGCCAGGGCGTGGTGGTGGACAACCGGCCCGGCGCGGGCGGCATTCCCGGCATGTCGGCGCTGGCCCGCTCGGCGCCCGACGGTTACGCCATCGGCTTCGTGCCGGCGGCCATGGGCACCATCACGCCGCTGGTGTTCAAGAACCCGCAGTTCAACCCCGACACCGACCTCACCCCGGCCGCGACGGTGGGCATCAGCCCGCTGATGCTGGTGGTGCCGGCCGCCAGCGACATCCGCTCGGTGAGCGACCTCGCGAAACACGCCAAGGCCCAGCCCGGCAAGGTGAACTTCGCCGCGCCGCAACTCAACTCGCTGCCGCACCTGGCCGGCGAGATGGTCAGCAAGGCCGGCGGCATGGGCATGTTCACCGTGCCCTACCGCACCCCGCCGGAGGCCGTGGCCGCCGTGCTCGCGGGCGACGCGCTGCTCACCGTGGACGGCGTGCCGGGCCTGCTGCCGCACGTGAAGTCGGGCCGCCTGCGCGCGGTGGGCGTCACCTCGGCCAAGCGCCTGCCGGGCATCGACGCCCCCGCCGTCGCGGAGACCTACGCCGGCTACGAGGCCATCGGCTGGTTCCAGATCATCGTGCCCGCCGGCACGCCGGCCGCCATCGTCGAGCGCATCAACGCCGACGTGAACCGCATCACCGCCTCGCCCGAGGTCACCGCGCGCCTGGGCGAGCTGGGCGTGTACCCGCGCCAGGACAGCGTGGCCGGCGCGCGCGAGTTCTTCGTGCAGCAGCAGGCCGCGATGAAACACCTGGTGACCGAACTCGGCGTGCAGCCGCAATAAGCCGCCTCAACCCCACCGCCCGAGGGCACCGGTCACGCCGGTGTCCGGGATGAACTCACCCTTTCAACTGGAGAAACCCACCATGACCCCACGCAAAAAAGCCCTCGTGACCGGCGGCGGCACCGGCATCGGCCGCAGCGCCGTGCTGGCCCTCGCCCAGGCCGGTTACGACGTCGCCATCAACTACGCCTCCAGCGCCAAGGCCGCGCAGGCCGTGGCCGCCGAAGCCCAGGCCCTGGGCGCGAAGACCCTGCTGCTGCAATGCGACGTGAGCGACGACGCCGCCGTGCGCCAGATGCTGGCCCAGGTGGGCGAGGCCTTCGGCCACCTGGATGCGCTGGTCAACAACGCCGGCACCACCGCGACCTGGAAGGTGAAAGACCTGGAGAGCCTGAAGATCGACGAATGGGACCGCACCTTCGCGGTCAACGTGCGCGGCAACTTCCAGGTGAGCCGCGCGGCCGTGCCTCTGCTGCGCCAAGGCAAGGCGCAAGGCGGCGAGCCCTGCATCGTCAACACCGCGAGCATCGTGGGCCTGCGCCCCGGCCCGCAGCCCTTGCCCTACGCCGCGAGCAAGGCCGCCGTGGTGAGCCTGACCAAGATGCTGGCCTGGAACCTCGGCCCGGACATCCGCGTGAACGCCGTGGCCCCGGGCTGGATGGAAGGCGACTGGATGGAGCGCATGCTGGGCGACAAGTACGACGCCCTCATGGGCGCGCGCGCCAAGGCCACGCCGCTCAAGCGCTGCGTGACCGCCGACGACGTGGCCGAGGTGATGCTCAACCTGATCCAGGGCATGCGCTTCGTGACCGGCGAGGTCGTCGTCATCGACGGCGGCTTCACCAGCTCGACCTGATCGAACCACCCAGGAGACCCACCATGCTTGAAGGATTCGTTCCCTTCCCCCCCGAGTACGCCGCGCGCTACCGCGCCAAGGGCTACTGGCGCGACCAGTCGCTGGCGCAGGAGTTCGACGCCGTGTTCCAGCGCTACGCGGACCGCATCGCGCTGATCGATGGCGACGTGAGCTTCACCTACGCCGAGCTCGACCGCGCCACCACCAACCTGGCGCTGAACCTGCTCGAACTCGGCCTGACACCGCTGGACCGCGTGGTGCCCACGCTGCCCAACGTGCACGAGTTCGTGCTGCTGTACTTCGCGCTGCAGAAGATTGGCTGCATCCCGATCGCGGCGCTGGTCACGCACCGCTACGCCGAGATCAGCCAGTTCGTGCAGCTCTCGGGCGCGACCACCTGCGTCTACCCGGACACGGCGGGCGACTTCGCCTTCGCCCCGGTGATCGCCCGCGTGCAGGCGGAAAACCCGTCGCTGAAATTCCGCCTCGTGCTCGGCGAGGCCGGCCCGGGCGAGGTTTCGCTGCGCGAGCTGATTCACCAGCCCGCCACGCTGCCGGCCTCGCGCCTGGCCGAGATCCGCATCGACCCGACCGACCCCTGCATCTTCCAGCTCTCGGGTGGCACCACCGGCATCCCCAAGCTGATCCCGCGCACCAACAACGACTACGCCTACAACTCCAAGGTGGCCGCCGAGGTCACGGAGATCGACGCCGAGTCGGTGCTGCTGCTGGTGCTGCCGATCGCGCACAACCTGCCGCTGGCCTGCCCGGGCATCCAGGGCTTCCTGTTCCGGGGCGCCAAGGTGGTGCTGCACGCCAACACGCGGCCGAGCGAGATGTTCGCGCTGATTCAGAAGCACCGGGTGACGCACCTGAAAGTGGTGCCCGCGCTGCTGATCCGCCTGATCAACGACGACGCGGCCGAGGCCTTCGACCTCTCCAGCCTCAAGCTGATCCAGAGCGGCGGGCAGCGCATGCAGCCCGAGGTGCGCGCGAAGACGCGCGCGCTGATCCCCGGTGTGTTCGTGCAGGAGAACTTCGGCATGTCCGAAGGCACGCTGATGTTCGTGCGCGCCGGCGACCCGGAAGAGGTCAAGCTCGAGACCTGCGGCCGCCCGGTGTGCGACGACGACGAGGTGCTGCTGCTCGACGAAGAAGGCCGCGTGGTGCCCGACGGCGAGGTGGGCGAATTCACCGTGCGCGGCCCCTACACGTTGCGCGGCTACTTCGGCGTGCCCGAGTACAACGCGCGCCAGTTCACGCCCGACGGCTTCTACCGCTCGGGCGACCTGATGCGCAAGCACCCCTCGGGCAACTACATCGTGGAGGGGCGCAAGAAGGACCTGATCAACCGGGGCGGCGAAAAGATCAGCGCCGAAGAGGTGGAGAACCTGATCCTGATGCACCCCGCCGTGCAGAACGTGGCCTGCGTGCCCATGCCCGACGCGGCCCTGGGCGAAAAGATGTGCGCCTTCGTGATCCTCAAACAGGGTCAGTCGCTGCACCTGAAGGAACTCGTGGGCTTCCTGCTCACCAAGGAAATCGCCAAGTTCAAGCTGCCCGAGCGCCTGGAGGTGCTGCCGGATTTCCCGGTCTCCACCTTCGGCAAGGTCTCCAAGAAGGCCCTGGGCGAACTGATCGCGCACAAGCACGCGGAAGAAGAGGCCGCGCGCCGCGTGCCCCACTGAACACCGAAAGAAAAGAGCCCCCATGCGAATCATCGACCTGCACTGCTACCCCGGCACCCCGACCTGGATCGAGTCCCAGGGACCCTACCCCGCCGAACTGGCCCGCTACTGGAAACGGGACTGGGTCGGCAAGACCGAAGACGAGGTGATCGCCGAGTTCACCGGTGCCGGCGTCGAGGCCTGCCTCGTCGCGCTGGACCTGGAGACCACGGTCGCCGCGCCGCCCTGCACCAACGAATACGTGCACGGCATGTGGAAGCGCCACCCGAAGCGGGTCATCCAATGCTGGGGCGCGGTGGAGCCGGCCAAGGGAGAGATCGCGATGATCCAGGCCCGCAAGGCGATCCGCGAGCTGGGCTTCATCGGCTTTCACTTCCATCCCATCATGCAGCACTTCGCCGTGAGCGACCGGCGCTACTACCCGCTGTTCGAGGAGATCAACGCCATGGGCGCGGCGGTGATGGTGGACGTGGGCACCACCGGCATGGGCGCCGGCATGCCGGGCGGCAACGGCGCGCTGGTGCGCCACGCCCACCCCAAGCACATCGACCAGCTCGCCGCCGACTTCCCGAACCTGAAGATCATCATGGCCCACCCCGGCTGGCCCTGGGTCGACGAGACCACCGCCGTGGCCTTGCACAAGGGCAACGTGTACTGGGAGATGTCGGGCTGGGCGCCCAAGCATTTCCCGGGCAACCTGAAGGTGGACATCCGGGGCCGGCTGCAGGACAAGATCATGTTCGGCAGCGACTACCCCAGCCTGCCCTACGAGCGCATCCTGCGCGAGTGGGACGAGCTGGGCTACAAGCCCGAGGTGATGGAAAAAATCATGCACGGGAACGCCGAGCGCGTGCTGGGCCTGTGAGCATGGACGCCTACCTCTGCGACGGCGTGCGAACGCCGATCGGCCGCTACGGCGGCGCGCTCTCGGGCCTGCGCACCGACGACCTCGGTGCCCTGCCCCTGCAGGCCCTGCTGGCACGCCACCCTTCGCTGGACCCGGCGCTGATCGACGAGCTGATCTACGGTTGCGTCAACCAGGCCGGCGAAGACAACCGCAACGTGGCGCGCATGAGCGCGCTGCTCGCGGGCCTGCCGGTGGAGGTGCCGGCGGTCACGGTCAACCGGCTGTGCGGCTCGGGCCTCGAAGCCGTGGCGCAGGCGGCGCGCGCGCTGCACGCGGGCCAGGCGCGGATCGCCGTCGCTGGCGGCGTGGAAAGCATGAGCCGCGCGCCGCTGGTGATGCCCAAGCCCACGGCCGCGTTCTCGCGCCACGCCGAGGTGCACGACTCCACCATCGGCTGGCGCTTCGTGAACCCGCGCATGGAGGCGCTGCACGGCGTGGACAGCATGGGCGAGACGGCCGAGAACGTGGCCCGGGAACACCGCATCTCGCGCGCCGACCAGGACGCCTTCGCGCTGCGCAGCCAGCAGCGCGCCGCGGCGGCACAACAATCGGGTGTGCTCGCGCAGGAGATCGTGCCGGTGTCGGTGCCCGGCCGCAAAGGTGCGGCCACGCGGGTGAGCGTGGACGAGCACCCGCGCGCCGACACCACGGCCGACAGCCTGGCCGCGCTCAAGCCCGCGTTCCGCCAGGGCGGCACCGTCACCGCCGGCAACGCCTCGGGCGTGAACGACGGCGCGGCCGCGCTGCTGATGGCCAACGAAGCGGCGGCGCAGCGCCACGGCCTGCGGCCGCTCGCGCGCATCGTCGGTTGCGCGAGCGCCGGCATCGCGCCGCGCGTGATGGGCTTCGGCCCCGTGCCCGCGGTGCACAAGCTGCTGGCGCAGACCGGCCTGCGGATGCGCGATTTCGACGTGATCGAACTCAACGAGGCCTTCGCGGCCCAGGGCCTGGCCGTCACGCGCGCGCTCGGCCTGCCCGACGACGCACCGCACGTGAACCCGAACGGCGGCGCCATCGCCTTCGGCCACCCGCTGGGCATGAGCGGCGCGCGCCTGGTGCTCACTGCGGCGCGGCAGCTGCAGCGCAGCGGCGGGCGCTACGGCCTGGTCACCATGTGCGTGGGCGTGGGCCAGGGCGTGGCCATGGCGATCGAACGCACGGGAGACACGCCATGAACGATCGACCCATCCGCTTCGAGCGGCGCGGCCATGTCGCGCTGCTTACCCTCGACCGGCCGGACACGCGCAACGCCCTGAGCGGCGAAGCCATGTTCGCGGCGTTCGAACAGACCTTCGCCGCACTGAACGCCGACCTGGGCGTGCGCGTGGCCATCCTCACCGGCGGGGGCACGGCCTTCTGCTCGGGCGGCAACGTGGCCGAGATGCGCGACCGCACCGGCATGTTCGCCGGCTCGCCCGAGCAGATCGCCCAGGGCTACCGCGAGGGCATCCAGCGCATCCCGCGCGCCTTCGAGGCGCTGCAGGTGCCCATCATCGCGGCGGTCAACGGCCCGGCCATCGGCGCCGGCAACGACCTGGCCTGCATGTGCGACCTGCGCATCGCATCGACCAACGCGCGCTTCGCCGAAAGCTTCGTCAAGGTCGGCATCATCCCCGGCGACGGCGGCTGCTGGCTGCTGCCGCGCGTGATCGGTCACGCGCGCGCGGCCGAGATGGCGCTCACGGGCGACACCATCGACGCCGAAGAGGCCCTGCGCTTCGGCCTGGTCTCGCGCGTGGTCGCCCCCGAGGCGCTGCTCGACGAGGCGTTCCGCCTGGCCGGTCGCATCGCGGCCAACCCCCCGCAGGTGCTGCGCTGGACGCGCCAGCTGCTGCAGCAGGCCCGCACCGGCACGCTGGACGAAGCGCTGATCGCCGCCGGCCGCCTGCAAGGCCTGGCCCACCACACAGCCGACCACGCCGAGGCGGTGGCCGCGTTCTTCGAGAAGCGCGCGCCCACGTTCACAGGTGGTGCGGCATGAGCGAGCCCATCCTGCTGGAAGAACGGCCCTTCGACGGCGTGGCCCTGCTGCGCCTGAACCGCCCCGAGGTGTTCAACGCGCTCAACCTGGCCTTGCGCCACGCGCTGGCCGAGGCCTTTCGCCGGCTGGACGCCGACCCCTCGGTGCGCGTGCTGGTGCTGGCCGGCGGCCCGCGCGCCTTCTGCGCGGGCGCCGACTTGAACGAGTACGTGGACGCCACGCCCATGGACCTGCTGGCGCGCCGGCACGACCTGCTCTGGGGCCCCATTGCCGCCTGCCGCAAACCGGTGATCGCGGCGGTGCGCGGCCACGCGCTGGGCGGCGGCTGCGAACTGGCCTTGCACGCCGACCTGATCCTGGCCGGGCGCAGCGCGCGCTTCGGTCAGCCCGAGGTGAAGGTGGGCATCATGCCCGGCGGCGGCGCCACCCAGCGGCTGACGCGCGCGCTGGGCAAGTTCGGTGCGATGAAGCTGCTGCTGCTCGGCGAGCCGATCGGCGCGGAGGCCGCCCTGCACGGCGGCCTGGTGGCCGAGGTGCTCGACGACGACGCCGTGGATGCCACCGCCCTGGCGCTGGCGCAACAGCTGGGCGAACTGCCGGCGGTGGCGCTGCGCCTGATCAAGGAGTCGGTGCTGATGGCGATGGAGACGCCGCTGTCGGCCGGCCTGGAGTACGAGCGCAACGCTTTCCAGACCGCCTTCGCCAGCCCCGACAAGCACGAGGGCATGCGCGCCCGGCTGGACAAGCGGCCCGCGCGGTTTTCCCGCTAGGGCCGCAGCCCCTCGTTCGCCTCGCGCCGGTTCACCTCGTGGAACAGGCCGCGCAGCCAGCGGTTGGCCGGGTCGTGCTGCATGCGGCGGTGCCAGAACTGCTGCACGTCGATCACCGGCACCGCGAAGGGCAAGGCGATGCGGCGGATCGCGATGTGGCGCTCCATCACGGTCGCGATGTCCTCCGGCACCGTGGCCACGAGGTCGGTGCCGGGCAGCAGCGAGAGCAGGCTCATGAAGTGCGACAGCTCCAGCGTCACGTGGCGCTGCCAGCCCTTGTCGTCGAGGTAACGGTCCAGCAGGTGCTCGCGCCCGTCGGGCCGCACCACCACGTGCCGCGCCGCCAGGTACTGCCGCTGCGTCATGCGCTCCACCGCCGGCCCGGCGTGCGCGCAGGTCACACACGCGTAGGAGGTCTTGAACAGCGCCTGCTGGAAGAAGCCGGCCTTGTGCAGGTCGGGGAAAAAGCCCACGGCCAGGTCGCCCTCGCCCGACTCCAGCGCCTCGGCGGCGGCGAAGCGCGTGCGCGCCGTGGCCCGCAGGCGCACCTGCGGCGCCTCCTGCCGCAGGCGGCGCAGCACGCCGGGCAGGAAGGCCACTTCGCCGATGTCGGGCGTGAGGATGGTGAAGGTGCGCTCGGCGCGCGCGGGGTCGAAGCTGGCCTTCTGCAGGATCTCGGCGTTGATCGCCTCCACCACCCGGTGCACCGCGGGCGCGAGCTCCATGGCGCGCGGCGTGGGCTTCATCTGCGCGCCGGCGCGCACGAACAGCGCGTCGTCGAACACGGTGCGCAACCGCGCCAGCGCCGCGCTGGTGGCCGGCTGGCTCAGGCCCAGGGCTTCGCCCGCGCGGCCCACGCTGCAATGCCGGGCCATGGCGTCGAACACCACGAGCAGGTTCAGGTCCACGGTTCGAATATCCATGGCATGGATTCTATGAATCCATGGAGGCGTCTGGTCATCCATGGCGTTGATCCCTAGCATCCGCTGCGGATTCATCCCAACACCATCGGCACCGCACGCACGGCGCCCAGGAGACAAGACCATGAAACGCAGAGACTTCGCGGGAGCCGCACTCCTTTTGCCGCTGGCGGGCGCCTTGCACGCCCAGGCCCCGGCCTGGCCGCAGCGGCCGGTGAGATTCATCCTGTCGCAGCCGGCCGGCGCCGGCCCCGACATCCTGGCGCGCTACATCGGCGAGCAACTCGCCCGCCTGTGGAACCAGGGCGTGGTGGTGGAGAACCGCCCGGGCGGCCAGAACGTGATCGGCGCGCAGGCCGCCGCGCGCTCGGCCGCCGACGGCTACACCTTCTACTACGCCACCACGGCCGCGATGGTGACCAACGCCTTCACCTTCAAGGCCCTGCCCTACGACCCGGTGAAGGACTTCGCGCCGGTGCGCCTGGTGGGCCGCAGCCCCTTCGTGATCGCCACCAGCAGCGCCGCGCCGTTCAAGGACCTGGCCCAGGCCCTGGCCGCCGCCAAGGCGCAGCCGGGCGCCGTCACCATCGGCACCGAAGGGCCCAAGACCTTCTCCGGCATGCTGGCCGACAGCGTGGCCGTCAAGGGCGGTGTGAAGCTCAACCACGTGTCGTACACCAAGGGACCGGAAGCGATCCAGGACCTGATCGGCGGCCGCATCCAGCTGGTGTGCCTGCCCGACGCGGCGCTCACCGCCTTCATCAAGAGTGGCCAATTGCGCGCGCTGGCGATCAGCACCGCGCAGCGCCAGCCCGACATGCCCAATGTGCCGGCGCTCGCCGAAACCTTCCCCGGTTTCGAGTACACCGGCTGGAACGGCCTCTTCGCGCCCGCCGGCACGCCGGCCGACGTGGTGGCCCGCGTGAACCGCGACCTGGAGACCGTGCTGCGCCAGCCCGAGGTGGCGCAGCGCCTGCAGACGCTGGGCTCGCTGGCCGAACCGAAGATGTCGGTGCCCGAGTTCGAGGCCTTCATGCGCGGCGAGCACGAGCGCTGGCGCGAGGTGATCAAGTCCCTCGGCATCACGGCGGAGTGAACGGAATGAGCGGCGTGGCGGCACGGGCTTCCTGCACCTGCGGCGGCATCGACGTGCATGCGCACGTCGTGCCCGAGAACTTCCCGGCCTACATCGGCCGCAGCATGCCGGCCGACTGGCCGTCGATGGCGCCGGCGCAGCCCTGCCACCGCCACGTGATGATCGCGGGCAAGAACTATCGCACCGTCGCCGACAAGTGCTGGGACGTGCCCAAGCGCCTGCAGGACCTGCCCGGCATGGGCCTGGCCCTGCAGGTGATGTCGCCCATGCCCGAGCTGCTGTCGTACTGGATGCCGGCGGCCGATGCGCAGCAGCTGCTGCGTTTCCTCAACGACCAGATCGCCGCCATGGTGGACGCCGGCGGCGGCCAGCTGGCCGGCCTGGGCGCGGTGCCGCTGCAGGACGTGGACCTCGCCATCCGCGAGCTGGAATACGCGGTGAAGACGCTGGGCTTCGCGGGCGTGGAGGTGGGCAGCAACATCAACGGCGTGCCGATCGGCGCACCGGTGTTCGACCCCTTCTTCGAGGCCTGCGAGGCACTGGGCGCGGCGGTGTTCGTGCACGCCATCCGCCCCGCCGGCATGGAGCGCCTGGTGGGCCCCGCGCCCCTGCAGCAGGTGATCGCCTACCCCGGCGACGTGGGCCTGGCCGCCGCCTCGGTGATCACCGGCAACCTGCTGGTGCGCCGGCCGAAGCTGCGCATTGCGTTCAGCCACGGCGGCGGCACGCTGGCTTCGCTGCTGCCGCGCCTGCAGCAGGGCTGGGGCGTGTTCCCGGCGCTGCGCGACAGCGTGCTCGAAGCCCCGGCCAAGCAGGCGCGCCGCCTGTTCTACGACACCCTGGTGTTCGACACGCCCACGCTGCGCCACCTGGTGGCCAGCTTCGGCGACACGCAGCTGATGGTGGGCACCGACCACCCCTTCAACTTCCACGACCACACGCCGGTGCAGCGCATCGAGGCCGCTGGCTTCGATGCCGACACCACCGCGCGCCTGGTGCACCAGAACGCCGAGCGTTTCCTCGGCCTGCCGCACAAGAAAGTGAGCACCCCATGAGTTCCCCCTGGATCGAGGCCGTGCGCAGCGTGGCCCTGAACGTGCCCGACCTGGCGCAGGCCGAAACCTTCTACACCGAGGTCTGGCGCCTGAGCGTGGCGCACCGCGGCGAGCAGGCGATCTGCCTGCGCGGCACCGGCAGCGACCACCACCTGCTCGCGCTGCACGCGGGCGGCCCGGTGCCGCAGATCCGCCAGGTCACGCTGCGCGCGCGCAGCCTCGACGCGCTGCGCGCCGTGGCCGAGGCCGTGCCGCGCGCGGGCGGCACCCTGCTCTCGCCCATCGGCCCGCTGCGCGACGACCCGGCCGGCGGCACCGGCCTCACGCTGCGCGACCCGCACGGCCGCGTGATCCAGGTGGTGCACGGCGATGCGCGCGCCGAGGACACCAGCCCGCAACGCGACCAGCCCGCGCGGCTCACGCACGTGGTGCTCAACAGCCACGCGGTGGACGACACGCAGCGCTTCCTCACCGAGGCCCTGGGCTTCACGCTGGCCGACCGCACCGTGGCCATTGCCTTCATGAACTGCAACCACGACCACCACACGCTCGCGGTGGGCGTGGCCGACAACGACGCGCTCAACCACATCGCCTTTCTGATGCCCGACGCCGACTCGGTGATGCGCGGTGGCGGCCGCATGAAGGACGCCGGCCACCCCATCGAATGGGGCCCCGGCCGCCACGGCCCCGGCAACAACCTCTTCAACTACTTCATCGACCCCTTCGGCATCGTCATCGAGTACACGGCCGAGGTCGAGCAGGTGGACGACAGCTACGTGCCCCGGGGCCCGGCGGAATGGAAATGGCCGCCCGGCCGCGTCGACCAGTGGGGCATTTCGCCGCCGCCCGGCGCCACGCTCAAGGAAGCGCAGCGCCGCGTGCTGTTCGCCCCCATGCCCTGAACCCGTTTTTTCTCCGCAACCTGACCGCACCATGAAATTCACCACCTACCTGCGCGATGGCGCGCCACGCCTGGCCGTCGTCGACGGCGCCGACTTCGTCGACCTGCACGACGCCCAGCCCCAGGTGCCCGCCGACCTGCGCGCCGCGCTGAAGGCCGGCGTGGACCTGCACGCCGCCGCGAACGCCGCACTGGCCGGCCCTTTCAAGCGCCAGGCGCTTGCCGGTGCCGCGCTCGCGCCGCTGGTGCCCGAACCCGGCAAGACCGTGTGCCTGGGCCTCAACTACTTCGACCACGCCAAGGAAGGCGGCCGCGAGAAACCCGACTACCCCTGGTTCTTCTACCGCGGCAGCTCCTCGCTGATCGCGCACGGCGACGCTGGCGTGGTGCCCCGCGTCTCCGGCAAGTTCGACTACGAGGCCGAGCTCGCCGTCGTCATCGGCCGCACCGTGCCGCGCCACACCACGCAAGCGGATGCGCTGCAATACGTGTTCGGCTACAGCTGCTTCAACGACATGAGCGTGCGCGACTACCAGAAGCGCACGCCGCAATGGACCATCGGCAAGAACTTCGACGGCACCGGCGGCTTCGGCCCGGTGCTGGTGACGGCCGACGAACTGCCGCCCGGTGCCGCCGGCCTGAAGATCCAGGGCCGCCTCAACGGCCAGGTGATGCAGGACGCCAACACCAGCGACATGATCTTCAGCGTGGCCGAGACCATCGCGCTGCTGGCCGAGGTGCTGACGCTGGAAGCCGGCGACGTGATCGTGATGGGCACGCCCGCCGGTGTCGGCCAGGCGCGCACGCCACCCGCCTGGATGAAGGCCGGCGACACCTTCGAAGTGGAGATCGAGCGCATCGGCACGCTGGTCAACCCCATCGTGAACGAACAGGCCTGACCATGCAGCAGCGCGTCTTCGATGTCGCCATCGTGGGCTGCGGGCCCTCGGGCGTGGTGGCCGCCGGCCTGCTGGGCCAGGCGGGCCTGAGCGTGTACGTGTGCGACCGGCTCACCGACGTGCACCAGATCCCGCGCGCCATCGCGCTGGACCACGAGATCATGCGGGTGTTCCAGCAGCTCGGCGTGGCCGATGCGGTGGCACCGTTCTGCGAACCTTTCACGCCCTCCGAGTACTTCGGCGTGGACGGCCAGCTGATCCGCCGCATGACCATGGTGGCGCCGCCCTTTCCGCAGGGCCACACGCCCTCGATGGTGTTCACCCAGCCCGAGGTCGAGAAGGTCCTGCGCGCGCGCGTGGCGCAGTTGCCCAACGTGGTGGTGGAACTCGGCGTGGAGATGACCGGCCTCACGCCGCACGACCAGGGCGTGGACCTCGCCATCGGCGGTGCGCAGGGCGAGCCCGCCCGCACCGTGCGCGCGCAATACACCATCGCCTGCGACGGTGGTTCCAGCGCGGTGCGCACCGCGCTGGCCATGCCGCTGGAAGACCTGGACTTCGACGAACCCTGGCTGGTGGTGGACGTGCTCATGAACGAGCGCGGCCTGGCCAAGCTGCCCCAGGTCAGCGTGCAGTACTGCGAGCCCGAACGGCCTTGCACCCTGGTCATCGGCCCGAAGAACCACCGCCGCTGGGAAATCTCGCTCAACCCGGGCGAAGACCCGAAACACGCCGCCACGCCGGAGGAAACCTGGCGCCTGCTCTCGCGCTGGATCACGCCCGAGGACGGCACGCTGTGGCGCCAGTCGAGCTACCGCTTCCACGCCCTGGTGGCGCAGCAATGGCGCCGGGGCCGCGTGTTCCTCGCGGGCGACGCGGCGCACATGCAACCGCCCTTCCTCGGCCAGGGCATGTGCCAGGGCATCCGCGACGTGAGCAACCTCGCCTGGAAACTCGCGGCCGTGCTGCGAGGCGAGGTGTCCGGCGCGAGCGCCGAGGCCCTGCTCGACAGCTACGGCGACGAGCGCAAGGCCCACGTGCGCGAACTCACCAGCCGCATCAAACACGTGGGCGCGGTGATCTGCGAACGCGACCCGGTGAAGGCCCGGGAGCGCGATGCGGCCATGCTGGCTCAATGCGGCGGCGTGGTGAAGGACACGCCGCGCCAGGACATCCTGCCCGCACTGACCACCGGCTGGCTCGCACCGCAGGAGCACGCCGCGCGCGGCAGCCTGTTCCCCCAACCCTGGCTGCTCAGCGGCCCGCAGCGCCAGCGCATGGATGCCATCGCCGGCAACGGCTGGCGGCTGGTGCTGGCCCCCGGCCAGGCCGTGCCCGGCGGGGCGGGCGCCCTGCCCTGGTTGCGGTGTGTGGCACTCGGCACGGTGGGTGCGCTGGAGACCGACGGCGTGGCCGAAGCGTGGCTGCAGCGCCACCAGAGCGTGGCGGCGCTGGTGCGGCCGGACAACTATGTGTATGGCGTGGCCGGCACGACCGACGAAGTGGCGGCGATGGTGTCGGCACTCGCCACGCGACTGGGCGTGGCGGCCGAGGCCTGCGCGGCCTGAGGCCAAGCCGGGCGCAGCGCCTCCACCCAATCCTCGAACGGCGGCGCGCCCGACTCCGCCCGGCGCAGCACGGCCGCCGGGTGGTGCACCACCCAGACCGGCAGGCCATCGGCCCGCACCTGCCAGCGCCCCAGGTTCTGCGCCACGCCCACACTCCCGCCGAGCAGGCTGGACGCGGCGGTGGCGCCGAGCGCGATCACCGCCTGCGGCTGGACGAGGCGGATCTCCGCTTCCAGCCACTGCTCACACGCTTCGGCCGCGCGCTGGCCGGGCGTCTTGTGCAGGCGCCGTTTCCCGCGCGCCAGAAAGTGGAAGTGCTTGACGGCGTTGGTGAGGTAGATCGATTCCACCGGCCAGCCGAGCTCGGTGATGGCGCGCCGCAGCAGCGCGCCCGCGGGCCCGACGAAGGGGCGGCCCGCGAGGTCTTCCTGGTCGCCCGGTTGCTCGCCCACGATCATCAGGCGCGCGCCCACGCGGCCTTCGCCCCAGACGACCTGGGTCGCGCTGCAGGCCACCGGGCAGTCCGTGCAGTGGCGCGCGCGGCGACCCAGGTCGTCCAGCTGCTCCTGCGGTGTGCGCGGTGCGCGCGCCGCCGCGCGAGGCGTGCCGATGGGCAGGCGGCGCTGCGACTCGCTGGCCTGCGCCACCATGCGCGCGCTGCGCTGCGGCGCGGTCTGGATCAGTTCGGTGATGGCCTGCGTCTCGGGCAGGTTGTGCCAGTAGCGGCGCGGCATCTCGCGCAGCATGGCGGCGGTCTTGAGCCGCGAAGGGTTGAAGATGCTGCGGTAGTAGTCGAGCCACAGGGCTTCGCCGGCGTCGGGCGGTGGCGCGCGCGAGCGGTCCACGCCGGGCGAGAACACAAGGCTTTCGCGGTTCCAGTGCACACACAGGCGCGGCGTGAGGATGGCCCAGCGCATGGCGGCGAACCGCTGCGCGAAAAAAGGTGCGGCCGCGCGCACGATGTGATGCACCGGCTCGAACCAGGCCACATAGCGCGTGTCGCCGCCATCGCCGTCCTCGATCTGGCGGAAGCGCACGAAGGCGTGCATCTTGTGGATCTCGCGCCGCACCTCGCGCGCCATGCGCTCGAGCGCGAGGCGACGGGGGTCCAGGGCGTCGCGCCAGCGGCGGGGGTCGGCCTTCACATCCAGCGCGAGCTCGTGCAACCGGCGGAAGCGCTCGGGGTGCGCGTGCTGCGCCACCGTGTCGGCCAGGTCCATGGCCTCGGCCGGCAGGTTTCGCAGGGCGCGCAGGGGCACGGCTTCGGGCGGCGGTGCGCTGGTGGGCGAAGCCGCGTCCTCGCCCAGCAGATCGCCCTGCCCTTCGGTGCCGTCGCGCCACACCACGTCGCGCGGCTCGGCGCCGCAGGCGATCAGCGCCGACAGCGCGCGCAGCGAGGCGGGCACGTCGTTGGCGTCGTACTCGATCTGCCAGCGCATGGGCGTCTCAGGCAGCGGCGGGCGCTTCGGCCCAGCCGAACAGATCGGGTTGCTCGCCCACGGCGGGTGAGCGAGACCGTGGCCGAGCGAGGGGGGCCAGCGGCACCGCGCCGGGCCGGTGGTCCGGCAGGTGCACGAAGTCCAGCGCCTTGCGGCCCGCCGTGCCCAGGCGCTCCATGTCGGCGCGCCGCACCTGGCGCACGCGCCGCGCGTCGAGCAGGCGCTGCACCGAGTGCGCGCCCAGCCCGGGCACGCGCAGCAGGATCTCGCGCGGCGCGCGGTTCACATCCACCGGGAACCACTCCGGGTGCGCGAGGGCCCAGGCGAGCTTGGGGTCCATGTCCATGGACAGCATGCCGCCGGGCAGCACGAGTTCGCTCGCGTCGAAACCGTAGAAACGCATCAGCCAGTCGGCCTGGTACAGGCGGTGCTCGCGCACCAGCGGCGCGGCCTGCCCGGGCAGCCGGGCGCTGGCGTGCGGGATCGGGCTGAAGGCGGAGTAGTAGACGCGCTTGAGGCGGTAGCCCGCGTAGAGCCCGGCGCTGACCTGCAGGATGCTGCGGTCGTCCGACGCGTCGGCGCCGACGATCATCTGCGTGCTCTGGCCGGCGGGCGCGAAGCGCGGCGGTGGCGCGCTGGCGGCGGGCCGGCCGGGCAAGGAGCGGATCTGTTGCGCCTGCGTCTTCTGCTCGCGCGCTTCGTCCAGCTTCAGGCGGATGCCGGCCATCGACTGGCGGATCTGCTGGCTGCTCTTGCCCGGCGCGAGCGCGTCGAGCGAGTCCTGGCTGGGCAGCTCGATGTTGATGCTGAGGCGGTCGGCGTAGCGCCCGGCGCGCGCGAGCAGGGCCTCGTCGGCATCGGGGATGGTTTTGAGGTGGATGTAGCCGCGAAAGCCGTGCACCTCGCGCAGCTGGCGGGCCACCTCCGCGAGCTGCTCCATGGTGTAGTCGGGCGAGCGGATGATGCCGGAGCTCAGGAACAGGCCCTCGATGACGTTGCGGCGGTAGAAATCGAGCGTAAGGTTCACCACCTCTTCCACGCTGAAGCGGGCGCGCTCGACGTCGCTGGAGACGCGGTTGACGCAGTAGAGGCAGTCGTACACGCACCAGTTGGTGAGCAGGATCTTGAGCAGCGAGATGCAGCGCCCGTCGGGCGCGTAGCTGTGGCAGATGCCCATGCCCTCGTTCGACCCCAGGCCCTGCTGGTCGCTCGAATCCCGGCGCGTGCCGCCGCTGGAGGCGCAGGAGGCGTCGTACTTCGCGGCATCCGCGAGGATGCGGATCTTGCGGGCGACGGACATCATGCTGTAATTTTATACAGTATCTCGTCCGGGCGCTCGCCGGCTGTCACTTGGCGGCCGTCTTGCCCTACAGCGCGCCGATCACACCGAGGCCGGCAGGAGCAGTTTTCTGCTGACGAAGTTCTACGTGAAGGACTTCGCCGAGAACCTCATGATGCATTTGCTGGTGGAGGACGTGGACGCATGGTGGGCGCACGTCGAGGCGCAGCGGTTGGGCGAGCGCTACGGTGTGCGCGCCGAGCCGCCCGAAGACCGGCCCTGGGGCATCCGCGATTTCATCCTGAACGACCCGGCGGGCGTGTTGTGGCGCATCGGGCAGGACATCGAGGCGGCGTAGCCGATCAGCAAAGGCCTGCTCACACCTTCGAGAAGTCCGGCTTCCTGCGCTCCATGAACGCGCCAAACGCCTCGCGCGCGGCCGGCTCGCCCAGCATGCGGCCGAAGCTCGCGCCCTCTTCGGCCATCACGGCCATCACCTGTGGCGTCTGGTGCTTCTTCATCAGGCGCTTGGTCTCGATCAGCGCGCTGATGGGCTTGGCCGCGAGCTTGCGGGCCACGGCCTGCGCATAACCGGCCGCCTCCATCGGGGGCAGCACGCGGTTGACCAGGCCCACTTCCAGCGCGGCTTCGGCCATGAAGGGCTCGCCCAGCAGCAGCGCCTCGGCCGCACGGTGGTAGCCCAGCATCTGTGGCACCAGCAGGCTGGACGCGGCCTCGGGGCACAGGCCGAGGTTGACGAAGGGCATGGAGAAGGCGGCGTTGTCGCCGGCGTAGACCAAGTCGCAATGGAACAGCATCGTGGTGCCCACGCCCACGGCCGGGCCGCACACCGCCGCCACCAGCGGCTTGGGAAACTGCGCGATGCCGCGCAGGAAGCGGAACACCGGCGAATCCGTGCCGGCCGGCGGGTTGTTGAGGAAGTCGGCGATGTCGTTGCCGGCCGAGAAGATGGTCTCGTTGCCCTGGAGCACGACGCAGCGCACGGCGGCGTCGTCCTGCGCGGCCTGCAGCGCGTCGGCCAGCTGGCCGTACATGGCGGCGGTGATGGAGTTCTTCTTGTCGGGGCGGTTGAACGTGAGGGTGCTGACGCCGGCTTCGGTGTGGACGAGGATGTCGCTCATGGGTGTCTCTCAGTGTGCGAAGAAAGGACCCGCAAATTACCACGAACGGGCGTGCTTTTTTGAAGCGGGCCTCCCAGGGGCTGACCGGTGCGTGACAGGGTGTTTCCGGCCACGCCCGGGACACGGCCGCCGCCTACACTTGCCGCTTCCGGGCGCCATGGCGCCGCCGTTGTCCACAGGTGCCGTTCCATGCCAGCCCGACTCACCGCCCTTCTCGTCCATGGCCTCGCCGGCGCGCTCGCCCTGCTGCTGACCGGCGCACCCGCGCTGGCGCAGCAGGCACCCGCACCGAAGGCCGAGCGCCCGCGCGTGGGCCTGGTGCTCTCGGGCGGCGGGGCGCGCGGCTTCGCGCACGTGGGTGTGCTCAAGGCGCTGGAGGCGGCTCGCGTGCCGGTGGACCTGATCGTGGGCACGTCCATGGGCGCGATCGTGGGCGGGCTGTACGCCAGCGGCATGACGGCGGACGAGCTCGAGCGCGAGATCCTGGCGGTGAACTGGGGCGACCTGTTCGACCGCCGCGAGCCGCGCCAGCTGCTGTCGCAGCGCCGCAAGGAAGAGGACTTCGAGCTCTCGCCGGTGCTGATGCTGGGTTTTCGCGACGGCGCCTTCGTGCTGCCCACGGGCGCGGTGTCCACCCGCTCGCTGGAAATGCTGCTGCGGCGCTACACGCTGTCCACGCGCCACCTGGCCAGCTTCGACGGCCTGCCCACGCCGTTTCGCGCGGTGGCCACCGACATGGAGACCGGCAAGGCCGTGGTGCTGGACCGCGGCGATCTGGCGGCCGCGCTGCGCGCGAGCATGTCGGTACCGGGCGTGTTCTCGCCGCTGGCGGTGGACGGGCGCATCCTGGGCGACGGCGGGCTGGTGGACAACCTGCCGGTGGCCGTGGCGCGGCGCATGGGCGCGGACGTGGTGATCGCGGTCAACATCGGCACGCCGCTGGCCGGGCGCGAGACGCTGGGCAGCGTGGTGGGCATCACCACGCAGATGGTGAACATCCTGACCGAGCAGAACGTGCAGGCCAGCATCGCCACGCTGACGCCGAACGACCTGCTGCTGACGCCGCCGCTGGGGCAGCTCACCTCGTCCGATTTCGGCCGGGCGCCCGAGCTGGTGAAGATCGGCAACGACTACGCCAAGACGGTGGGGGATGCGCTGGCCCGGTTCTCCGCGGACGCGCCGCGCTACGAGCGCTGGGTGGCCGCGCGCGAGGCGCAGGAGAAAGCCAACACGGGGCGCATCGGCACCGTGGCCTCGGTGACCTTCGAAGGCGTGAACGAGATCCGCGCCGAGCGCCTGGCCACCGCGCTGGACACTTCGGAAGGCCAGCGGCTGAACGTGCCCAAGCTGGAGAACGACCTGCAGCGGCTCGCGGCCATGGGCGACTTCGAGGCCGTGGACTACACCCTGACGCGGCGCGAGGACGGCGCCGAGGACCTCAAGGTGCACCTGCGCGAAAACACCTGGGGCCCGAACTACCTGCGCGTGGGGCTGGACCTGCGCACCGACTTCCAGGGCCAGGGCGCGTTCAACCTGCGCATCAGCCACAACCGGCACTGGCTCAACGACACCGGCGCCGAGTGGCGCAACCGGGTGCAGGTGGGCGAGACGCTGGGCCTCTATTCCGAGATCTACCAGCCGCTGACCCTGCGCAGCGACCGCTTCGCGGCGGCCTACGTGGACGCGAACCTGCGCAAGGTGGAGCTGTTCGGCACCGAGGGCGAGGCCCTGGCGCTGGTGCAGCGGCAGAGCCTGCGCGTGGGCGCCGACATCGGCTGGCCCATGGGCCTGCTCGGCAACGTGGGCGACATGCGCGTGGGCCTGGTCGCGGCGCAGCGCAAGGTGACGCCGGAGCTGCTGGCCGCCGCCATCCCGGCCGGCGCCACCACCTCGCTGAAGTGGCGCGAGGTCGGCGTGCGCGGCGCGGTGATCGCCGACCAGCTGGACTACGCGAACTTCCCCTCGCACGGCTACCGCGCGCAGGGCGAGGTGGTGTTCGGCCGGCGCAGCTTCGACGGCGCGCCCAGTGGCAGCTTCACCAGCTTCGAAGGCACGGCCACGGCCGTGAAGAGCTGGGGCCCGCACACCTTCAACTTTGGCGCACGCCTGGCGAAGACGAGCCAGATCCCGCTGGGCGCGATCGACGAGTATTCGCTCGGCGGTTTCCAGCAGCTCTCGGGCTACCGCGTGGGCCAGGTGGCGGGCAACTACCTGGTGTTCGGCCGCCTCACCTACTACCAGCGCCTGCCCTGGAGCGTGGGCGTGGCGCGCGCGCTGTTCGTGGGCGGCTCGCTGGAGGCCGGCAACGCCTGGACGGCGCGCCGGGACATCTCATTGGGCGACCTGCGCGCGGGCTCCAGCCTGTTCGTGGGCGCGGACACCGGCATCGGCCCGCTCTACCTGAGCATCGTGAGCGCGCCGCGCGGCTACACCGGTCTCTACCTGTTCCTCGGCAGACCCTGAGCGCGGGTCACTCCTTGTAGTAGACGATCTGGTGCGTGGTCGCCAGCAGCACACCGGCCTCGTTCCAGAGCTGCGCGGTCTGGTCGAAGAAGCCGTTGCGGAAGGCCTGGGCGCGCGCCTGCGCGAGCAGCCAGCCGCTGCCGGTGGCGGCGTGTTCGGCCGACCCGGCGTGGAAGTACACCGTCATGGACACCGTGCCCGTGGGCACGCGCGTGGCGCGGCGCAGCCAGATGCGCGGGTAGAACACGTCGGCCAGCGCGGACAGGCTGGTGAAGTCGAGCCCGCGCCGCGGTTCGTCGCGCACCCACATCTGGATCAAGCTGGTGTCGCCCTGGCCGTCCCAGCGCTCGGGGATGATGCCGGTGACAAAATGCATGGCGTAGCGCTGAGGCCAGGCCACCTGCGGCGCGATCGAGGCCCGCGCGATGCGGTCGGGCGAAGGCACGTCGGGCATGGGCTCGTCGTCCACGCCCCAGGTCTCGCGCCGCACGGCGGTGACGGCGGTGGCCGTGAGCACGGTGACGGGCGCGCCGCTCGCATCGGGCTGGGTGATCTCCATCACCCAGTGCTGCGTGGAGCGGTTGGTGCGCACCGGCCGCGCGGTGACGGCGAATTCACCATCGGCCAGCGCGGCGGCGTAGTTCACCGTGAGCGAGATCGGCTCGCCCAGGCGCTCGGGGTGCTGCATCACCGACTGCATGGCCGTGGCGGCCGTGATGCCGCCGAACGGCCCGACCATGTTGGCGTAGGCGGGCGAGGTGGCGCCGCGGTATTGGTGGGCGCCGGTGGGGTGCAGCGCGACGGCCTGGTCGAGAGCGTGTGTGGTGGTCATGCGATGAGTGTGCAAGAAGGCGCGCGAGCGCGCCGTCCTGCCCGCGACACGGTGCTCAGACCCGCTCGAAAATGCCCGCGGCGCCCTGGCCCATGCCGACGCACATGGTCACCATGCCGTACTTCTTGTTGTGCCGCTTGAGCGCATGCACCACGGTGGCCGATCGGATGGCGCCGGTGGCGCCCAGCGGGTGGCCCAGCGCGATGGCGCCGCCCATGGGGTTGACCTTGCTCGGGTCCAGGCCCAGGGTGTTGATGACGGCGAGCGACTGCGCGGCGAAGGCCTCGTTGAGCTCGATCCAGTCGATCTGGTCCTGCGTGAGGCCGGCGTATTTCAGCGCGGCGGGAATCGCCTCGATCGGGCCGATGCCCATCAGGTGCGGCGGCACGCCGCGCGAGGCGTAGCTCACGAAGCGCGCCAGCGGCGTGAGGCCGAAGCGCTTGATGGCCGCTTCGCTGGCCAGGATGAGCGCGCCCGCGCCGTCGCTGGTCTGCGAGCTGTTGCCGGCGGTGACCGAGCCGCGCGCGGCGAACACCGTGCGCAGCTTGGACAGGCCTTCGATGGAGGTGTCGGGCCGCGCGCCTTCGTCCAGGCTCACGGTGCGCGTGCTCGTGCTGACCTCGGCGCTTTCCAGATTGACGCTGCGTTCGGTCACTTCCACCGGCGTGATCTCGTCGCTGAACTCCCCGTTCTTCATGGCCAGCACAGCGCGCTGGTGCGACTGCAGGGCGAAGGCGTCCTGCGCCTCGCGCGAGACCTTCCACTTCTGCGCCACCTTCTCGGCCGTGAGGCCCATGCCGTAGGCGATGCCGTAGCTCTCCACGTCGTCGGTGTTGCGGAAGATGGTGGGCGAGAGGCTGGGCGAGTTGCCCATCATGGGCACCATGCTCATGCTCTCGGTGCCGGCGGCGATCATCACGTCGGCCTCGCCCACGCGGATGCGGTCGGCCGCCATCTGCACGGCCGAGAGGCCCGAGGCGCAGAAGCGGTTGACGGTGATGCCGCCCACGCTGTTGGGCAGGCCGGCCAGGATGGCGCCGATGCGCGCCACGTTCAGGCCCTGCTGGGCCTCGGGAATGGCGCAGCCGCAGATCACGTCCTCGATGGCCTTGGGGTCCAGGCCCGGGGCCTGCGCCAGCGCCGAGCGCAGCGCCAGGGCGAGCATGTCGTCCGGGCGCAGGTGCTTGAAGGAACCCTTGTGCGAACGGCCGATGGGGGTGCGGGTGGCGGCGACGATGTAGGCGTCTTGAATCTGTTTGCTCATGTCGTGTCCTTAGTTGCGGACGGGCTTGCCCGTGTTGAGCATGCCGAGGATGCGTTCTTGTGTCTTGGGGTGCACGATCAGCGAGCAGAAGGCCTGGCGCTCCAGCGTCATCAGGTAGTCCTCGTTCACCAGCGTGCCGGGTTCGACGTCGCCGCCCGTCACCACGTTGGCGATCAGCGAGGCGATGTGGAAGTCGTGCTGGCTGATGAAGCCGCCGTCGCGCATGTTGACCAGGCTGCCCAGGATGGTGGCCTTGCCGTCGCGGCCGGCCACCGGGAACAGGCGCTTGTGCGGCGCGCGGTAGCCGCCGTTGAACAGGCCCTTGGCCTCGTTGATGGCGACGTACAGCAGCTCGTCCTTGTGCGGCACGATCACGTCGGAGTGCAGCACGTAACCGAGCTGGCGCGACTCCAGCGCGCTGGTGCCCACCTTGGCCATGGCGGCGGCGGTGAAGCCTTCGGTGAGGAAGGGCAGCAGGTCCTTGCCGGTCGAGGTCTCGGCGTTCTCCGCCGCGCGGCGGGCGATGTAGGTCAGGCCGCCGGCCCCGGGCACCAGGCCCACGCCGACTTCCACCAGGCCGATGTAGCTTTCCATGTGCACCACGCGGCGCGCGCTGTACACGGCCATCTCGCAGCCGCCGCCCAGCGCCAGGCCACGCACGGCGGAAACCACCGGCACGTTGGCGTAGCGCAGGCGCAGCATGGTCTGCTGCATGAAGCCTTCGGCGTCTTCGATGGCGCTCACGCCCACGGCCATGAAGGCCGGCAGCATGGCCTGCAGGTCGGCACCGGCGCTGAAGGGCTCGTCACCCGACCAGATCACCAGGCCCTGGTACTCCTTCTCGGCCAGGTCCACGGCGGCCATCAGGCCTTCGCACACCTCGGGGCTGATGGCGTGCATCTTGGTCTTGATGCTGGCGATGAGCACCTGTTCGTCCAGCGTCCAGAGGCGGATCGAATCGTTCTCTTCCAACGTACTGCCGGCGGTCTCGAACTTCGGACCGGCTTCCCCGAGCAGCAGCTCGGGGAAGTGCTGGCGCTGGTAGACCGGCAGTTGCAGGCGCGCCTCGAACGTGCCTTTGGTGGGGTTCCACGAACCCTGCGCGGTGTGCACGCCGCCAGCCTCGGCCACCGGGCCCTTGAACACCCAGTCGGGCAGCGGCGCCTTGGAAAGCGCCTTGCCGGCGTCGATGTCTTCCTGGACCATCTTCGCCACCTCGAGCCAGCCGGCTTCCTGCCAGAGCTCGAACGGGCCCTGCTTCATGCCGAAGCCCCAGCGCATGGCCTGGTCCACGTCGCGCGCGGTCTCGGCGATGGTCGCCAGGTGCACGGCGGCGTAGTGGAAGCTGTTGCGCAGGATGGCCCAGAGGAACCGGCCTTGCGGGCCTTCGCTGTTTCGCAGCAGTTTCAGGCGCTCGGCGGCCGGGCGCTTGAGCATGCGGCCGTAGACCTCATCGGCTTTCTCGCCGCCGGGCACGTACTCGCCGCTCTCCAGGTCGAAGCGCAGGATGTCGCGACCGACCTTCTTGTAGAAGCCGGCCTTGGCCTTCTGGCCCAGGTTGCCGGCCTCGATCAGCGCCTTGAGCACCGGCGGCGTGCCGAAGCTGCCGTAGAACGGGTCGGTCTCCAGGCTCAGGTTGTCCTGCAGGGTCTTGACCACGTGGGCCATGGTGTCCAGGCCCACCACGTCGGCGGTGCGGAAGGTGCCGCTGCTGGCGCGGCCCAGGCGCTTGCCGGTGAGGTCGTCGACCACGTCGTAGGTCAGGCCGAAGTTCTCCACCTCCTTCATGGTGGCCAGCATGCCGGCGATGCCGATGCGGTTGGCCACGAAGTTGGGCGTGTCCTTGGCGCGCACCACGCCCTTGCCCAGGCCGCTGGTGACGAAGGTCTCCAGGTCGTTGAGGATCTGCGGCTCGGTGGTGGGCGTGGCGATCAGCTCCACCAGCGTCATGTAGCGCGGCGGGTTGAAGAAGTGGATGCCGCAGAAGCGCGGTTTGATCGCCTCGGGCAGGGCTTCGCTGAGCTTGGTGATCGACAGGCCCGAGGTGTTGGACGCGACGATGGCGTGCTCGGCGATGAAGGGCGCGATCTTGGTGTAGAGGTCGAGCTTCCAGTCCATGCGCTCGGCGATGGCCTCGATGATGAGGTCGCAGTCGCGCAGCTGCTCCATGTGCTCTTCGTAGTTGGCCTGGCCGATGAGGTCGGCGTCGGCCGCGACGCCCAGCGGCGAAGGCTTGAGCTTCTTCAGGCCTTCCACCGCGCGGGTGACGATGCCGTTCTTCGGGCCTTCCTTCGCGGGCAGGTCGAACAGCACCACCGGCACCTTGACGTTGACCAGGTGCGCAGCGATCTGCGCGCCCATCACGCCTGCGCCGAGCACGGCGACTTTCTTCACTTGAAATCGGTTCATTGGTTTTCCATGAAAGGGGTCGGACGCGCGGGCTTCACTCGACACGGATCCACACTTGGGTGCGGTAGAACGGGCCGATGTAGCCGCGCATTTCCAGCTTCTTGCCGTCTTCGACGGGCTTGAGGCGCGTGCGGTAGACCTTGCCGTTGTTCGGGTCGACGATGTCGCCGCCGTCGTAGACAGTCTTGTCATCGGCGCTCTGCTTGAGGTTGCGCAGGATGGTCATGCCCAGCACGGGCTTGTCCTTGCGCTCGTCGGTGCACTTGTCGCACACCGCGTCCTGCTTGCTGCTGGGGTCCAGCAGCTTTTCGATGGTGCCGCTGTAGACGCCGTTGTTTTCCTTGATGCGCACCAGGGACTTCTCTTTCTTCGAGTCGTCGTCGATCGTCTTCCACAGACCCACGGGCGACATCTGCGCGAAGGCGTGGCCGGTGAGCACAAGAAGCGAAACTGCCAGCGTGGTCTTGATCATGAAAGTCTCCTGGTGGTGGTGGGAAAGAAACCGCGTGTTTACGCCAGCGCCGCGTCGGTGTCCATCAGCACCTTGCTGCCGGCGCGCGCGGTGCGCATCAGCGTCGCGGTCTCGGGGAACAGCTTGGCGAAGTAGAAACGCGCGGTCTGCAGCTTGGCGGTGTAGAACGGGTCGGTGTTGCCGGCCGCGATCTCGCGCAGCGCGACCTGCGCCATGCGCGCCCAGAAGTAACCGAACACCAGGTGGCCGGCCACGCGCAGGTAGTCCACGGCGGCGGCGCCCACTTCGTCGGCGTTCTGCAGGCCCTTGAAGCCGATCTCGGTGGTGAACTTGGTGATCTGCTCACCCAGCACGGCCAGCGGGTTGATGAACTCGGCCATCTTCTCGTTGACGCCCTCTTCCATCACCAGCGCGCCGACCAGCTTGCCGAACTTCTTGAGCGTGGCGCCGTTGTTGCCCAGCACCTTGCGGCCCAGCAGGTCCAGGCTCTGGATGGTGTTGGTGCCTTCGTAGATCATGTTGATGCGGGCATCGCGCACGTATTGCTCCATGCCCCATTCCTTGATGTAGCCGTGGCCGCCGAACACCTGCTGGCACTGCGTGGCGGCGTTGTAGCCGTTGTCGGTCAGGAAGGCCTTGGTGATGGGGGTGAGCAGCGAGAGCATCTCGTCGCTGTCCTTGCGCACCTTCTCGTCGGGGTGGTTGTGCGCCTTCTCCAGCAGCACCGAGCAGAACATGGCCAGCGCCCGGCCGCCTTCGGCGTAGGCCTTGGCGGTGAGCAGCATGCGGCGCACGTCGGGGTGCACGATGATGGGATCGGCCGGCTTGTCCTTGGCCTTGGGGCCGGTCAGCGAGCGCATCTGGATGCGGTCCTTGGCGTAGGCCAGCGCGTTCTGGTAGGCCACCTCGGTCAGGCCCAGCGACTGGTTGCCCACGCCCAGGCGGGCCGCGTTCATCATCACGAACATGGCCTGCATGCCCTTGTTGGGCTGACCCACCAGGGTGCCGATGGCGCCGTCGATCACGATCTGCGCGGTGGCATTGCCGTGGATGCCCATCTTGTGCTCCAGGCCGCCACAGTAGATGCCGTTGCGCTCGCCCAGCGAGCCGTCGGCCTTCACGTTGAACTTGGGCACGATGAACAGGCTCACGCCCTTGATGCCGGGGGGCGCGTCGGGCAGGCGGGCCAGCACCAGGTGGATGATGTTGTCGGCCATGTCGTGTTCACCGGCGCTGATGAAGATCTTGTTGCCGGTGAGCTTGTAGGTGCCGTCGGCCTGGGGTTCGGCCTTGGTTCGCATCAGGCCCAGGTCGGTGCCGCAGTGCGGTTCGGTCAGGCACATGGTGCCGGTCCATTCGCCGCTGGTCATCTTGGGCAGGTAGGTCTTCTTCTGCTCGTCGGTGCCGTAGGTGTGCAGCGCGGCGTAGGCGCCGTGCGTGAGGCCGGGGTACATGGTCCAGGCCTGGTTGGCCGAGTTCATCATCTCGTAGAAGCACTGGTTCACCACCAGCGGCAGCCCCTGGCCACCGAACGTGGGGTCGCACGACAGCGCGGCCCAGCCACCTTCGACGTAGGTCTTGTAGGCGTCCTTGAAGCCGGTGGGCGTCTTGACCTCGTGCGTGGCCTTGTCCAGCGTGCAGCCTTCGGTGTCGCCGCTGATGTTGAGCGGGAAGATCACCTGCGTGGCGAACTTGCCGGCTTCTTCGAGCACGGCGTTGATGGTGTCCACGTCCACGTCGGCATGCTGGGGCATGGCCTTGAAGTCGTCGGTGACCTTGAGCACTTCGTGCATCACAAACTGCATGTCTCGCAGGGGCGGGTTGTAAACGGGCATGAGGAACTCCTGTGCTGGGTTTGTGAAAAGGCGAAAGGGATCAGCCCTGCGGCTTGCGCGCAGGCACCGGGGATTTGCGGGCGCGCGCGGGGGCGTCACCGGGGGCGTGGCTGTAGCGTTCCACGATGCCCTCGAACGCCTGCAGCGCGCGGCGCACCGAATCGGGGCTGCGCAGGAAACGGGCTTCGTAGTGCAGCGCGAGGATCTGTGCGTGGATTTCAAACGCCATCTGTGACGCGTCGGTGTCGGCCGCCAGGTGGCCTTCCTCGATCGCGATCTCGACCGCGCGGCGCATGGCCGAGAGCCAGGTGTTGACCGAGCTGGCCAGCGCGTCGCGCACCGGGCCGGGCCGGTCGTCGAACTCGACCGCGCCACTGATGTAGATGCAGCCCGAATCGATCTCGACCGAGGTGCGCTTCATCCAGTTGTCGAACAGCTTGCGCAGGCGCGGCAACCCGCGCGGCGCGACCATGGCGGGGTAGAACACCTCGTCCTCGAAACGCGTGTGGTACTCGCGCACCACCGAGATCTGCAGTTCCTCGCGCGAGCCGAAATGGGCGAACACGCCGGACTTGCTCATCTGCATGACCTCGGCCAGCGCGCCGATGGACAGACCTTCCAGGCCGATCTGCGTGGCCAGGCCGAGCGCGGCATCGACGATGGCGGCCTTGGTCTGCTGGCCCTTCTGCAAGGGCTTGTGGGCCGGGGCGTCGGCGCGCGCGCGGCGGGCAGTGGGTGTGACGCTCATGGGGGTCGGTCCTGGTTGGATGAGGGCTCAAAAAAACGACCGTCCGAATAAATACGAACGGTCGTTCTATTTTTACCGCAAAACCGGGCTTCGGTGCAAACCACCGGCGTTTTGTGTGACCTTTGTTTAGGGGCTGCGCCCTAAATGCCGTGTTTCAGTGGCGAACGATGGGGAGCAACAGCGCGAGGCTGTGCTCCAGGCTTTCGCTGGGCGAGCGCTTGAAGCCGCTGCGCGCGAACCGTTGCAGGCGCCCGACGCAGAAGGCGGTGATGACCGAGGCATCGGCCTGGGCATCGACCGTGGGCGTGGCGGCACCGGCCACCAGCGAGGTTTCGCGCAGGTTCTGGCGCAGCGCGGCTTCGATCTTGTCGAAGAACAGGTTCATGCGCTGCTGCAGGCGCTCGTTCTCGAACACCAGCGCGTCACCGACCATCACGCGCGTCATGCCGGGGTTCTTTTCGCCGAACTGCAGCAGCAGGGTGACGAGCTTGCGCGAGCGCACGTTGGCGTCGGCTTCGCGTTCGCCCAGCTGGTTGATGAGGCCGAACACCGACTGCTCGATGAACTCGATCAGGCCTTCGAACATCTGGGCCTTGCTGGCGAAATGGCGGTACAGCGCGGCCTCGCTCACCTCCAGCTTGGCGGCCAGGGCGGCGGTGGTGATGCGCTCGGCGCCGGGCTGCTGCAGCATGGTCGCCAGGGCTTCGAGGATCTGCACCCGGCGCTCGCCGGGTTTGGGCCGCTTGCGTCCACCACCCCCATCGGCATGCGCCGCCGCCTCGATGGCCTCGGCGGCTTCGCGCGCGGCTTTGTCTTCCGGGGTGGGGGACTCAGGGGCGTTGGATGTCATGGGCGGGCGATCCGTGAGGTTTCGGCGATTCTCGCACAGCGAGGTGACTTCTTTCTCAGTGCAACCGCGTGGTTGGCAGACAGTGAGTGACCGCCTCGATCGTGCGGCAACGGCCCTCAGTGCGAGCGGATCATGGTGCCGAAGGGCTCGTTGCCGAGCACCTCCAGCAGCAGGGCGTGCGGCACGCGGCCATCGATGATGTGCACCGCGTTCACACCGCTCTTGGCCGCGTCCAGCGCGCCGGCGATCTTGGGGATCATGCCGCCGGAGATGGTCCCATCCTCCACCAGGTCGTCGATCTGGCGCGGCGTGAGTTCGGTGAGCAGGCGCATGTCCTTGTCGAGCACGCCGCGGATGTTGGTGAGCATCAGCAGCTTCTCGGCCTGCAGCACGGTGGCCAGCTTGGCGGCCACCACGTCGGCGTTGATGTTGTAGCTCTCGTTCTGCTCGCCGAAGCCGATCGGGCTGACGACGGGGATGAACTGGTCGTCCTGCAGCGCCTTGACCACGGAAGGGTCGATGCTGACGATGTCGCCCACCTGGCCGACGTCGTGCTCCAGGTTCGGGTCCTTCTGATCGGTCATGCGCAGCTTCTGCGCGCGGATCATGGCGCCGTCGCGCCCGGTCAGGCCCACGGCCTTGCCGCCGGCCTGGTTGATCAGGCCCACGATGTCCTGCTGCACCTCGCCGGCCAGCACCCACTCCACCACTTCCATGGTTTCCGGGTCGGTCACGCGCATGCCCTGGATGAACTGGCCCTGCTTGCCCAGGCGCTTGAGCAGCGTCTCGATCTGCGGGCCGCCGCCGTGCACCACCACCGGGTTGATGCCGACCAGCTTGAGCAGCACCACGTCCTCGGCGAAATCCTGCTGCAGGGCCGGGTCGGTCATGGCATTGCCGCCGTACTTGATGACCATGGTCTTGCCGTGGTACTTGCGGATGTACGGCAGCGCCTGCGCCAGGATCTCGGCCTTGTCGCGCGGTGCAATGGAGGTGATGTCGGAGGGCTCGGTCATGCGGGTTCCTGCTATGCGGGCAAAAGCGAAATTCTAGGGCCGGCGCATGACACGCCCCGCTTGCCTGTCTCCAATCCAGAAATGCCGCGGAACCGGCTTTGCCGGGCCACAGGCATTGCCCCCTGCAAGGGGGTCGCGCGCAGCGCGGCGGGGGCTAGAAATGGATTCCTCGCATCATCTGCTGCATCGCCACCGCTTCGGGTGACAGCTGCGGCTTCGCGCCCTTCTCGCCCTTGGCCGCCGACGAGTCCGGGAACATGCGGAAGCTGGTGTTCATCACGATCTGCGCCACGCGCGGCACCAGCGCGTGCATCACCTGGCCGGTGACGCCCAGGCGCGTGGCGATGCGCACCGGCTTGAAGATGCAGGCCTGCGCGATCATGTCGGCCGCCTCTTCGGGCGCCAGCGTGGGCACGTTCTGGTAGATCTTGGTGGGCGCGATCATGGGCGTGCGCACCAGCGGCATGTTGATGGTGGTGAAGGTGATGCCCTGGTCGGCGAACTCGCTGGAGGCGCATCGCGTCCAGGCGTCCAGCGCGGACTTGCTGGCCACGTAAGCCGAGAAACGCGGCGCGTTGGTGAGCACGCCGATGGAACTGATGTTGACCACGTGGCCCTTGCGCTTGGCCACCATGCCCGGCAGAAAACCCATGGTCACGCGCAGGCAGCCGAAGTAGTTGAGCTGCATGGTGCGCTCGAAGTCGTGGAAGCGGTCGTAGCTGCCTTCGATGGCGCGGCGGATCGAGCGGCCGGCGTTGTTGATCAGGAAGTCCACGCCGCCGTGGTTCTGGATCAGCAGCTGCACGAACCGGTCGGCGTCGGCCATGTCGGCGATGTCGGCCGGGTAGGCGATGAACTGGTAGCCCTTGTCCTTGGCCTCCTTGCAGGCCTCGTCGAGCTTGTCCTGGTCACGCCCGCAGATGATGGTGACGGCGCCCGCCTCGGCGAACTTGTGCGCCGCCGCCAGGCCGATGCCCGAGCTGCCGCCCGTGACCAGCACCACCTTGCCCGCCACCGTGCCCTTGAGGCTGCGGTCGATGTGCAGGTCGGGGTCGAGGTGGCGCTCCCAGTAGTCCCACAGGCGCCAGGCGTAGTCCTTGAGGTTGGGGCATTCGATGCCGCTGCCCTTGAGCGCGGCCAGCGTCTCGCGGCAGTCGAAGCGCGTGGGGTAGTTGACGAAGGTCATCATGTCCTCGGGCAGGCCGAGGTCCTGCATGACGGCCTTGTAGACCCGGCGCACCGGCGCCAGCGCCATCAGCCCCTTCTTCACGCTCTTGGGGATGAAGCCCATCAGCGCGGCGTTGACGAACAGGTTCATCTTGGGCGCATGCGCGGCCTTGCTCAGGATGTCGAGCACGTCGCCGACGCGGTAGCCCATCGGGTCGACCAGGTGGAAGCAGGCGCCGCTGCCGCGCTTCTGGTGGGCGATGTGGTCGAGCGAATCGACCACGAAATCGACCGGCACGATGTTGATGCGCCCGCCCTCCAGGCCCACGCTGGGCATCCAGGGCGGCAGGATCTGGCGCATGCGCTGGATCAGCTTGAAGAAGTAGTAGGGCCCGTCGATCTTGTCCATCTCGCCGGTGCGCGAGTCGCCCACCACGGCGGCCGGCCGGTACACGCTCCACGGCACCTTGCATTCCTTGCGCACGATCTTCTCGCTCTCGTGCTTGGTCATGAAGTAGGGGTGGTCGTAGTTCTCGGCCTCCTCGAACATGTCCTCGCGGAACACGCCTTCGTACAGGCCGGCGGCCGCGATCGACGAGACGTGGTGGAAGTGGCCCGCGCCGATCGCCTTGGCGAATTCGACCGTGTTGCGCGTGCCGTCCACGTTGACCGCGATCTGGCTTTCCTCATCGGCTTCCAGGTCGTACACGGCGGCGAGGTGGAAGAAGTGGTCGACCTGGCCCTTGAGCGCCTTCACGTCGTCGGCCGACACGCCCAGCTTCTTGGCCGTGAGGTCGCCGAACACCGGCACCGCGCGCGATGCGCTCACGCCCCAGTACTCGCGCAACCCCGCCACCTTGCCTTCGCTCTCCTGACGGATCAGGAAATGCACCACCGCGCCCTTGCGCTGCAGCAGCTTGGCCACCAGGCGTTTGCCAATGAAGCCGGTGGCACCGGTGACGAAGTAATGCATGAAGGTCTCCTGAAGCGGTTGGATCAAAGAAAGAGGGGCGCAGTGTGCCCGCCATTCTTGACCAGGTCGGGGGCCCCCGCCTTCCGCAAAAACCCGTGTGGGGTTTAGTCTTGCGCCCCTACACACGCCCGGCGCGCGGGCCGTACAGTGGCCCATCGTTGCGGCGGCCCGTTCGCCCTCCCCGTTTTTCCAACCCCTCCAGGAGCATCCCCATGGTCAAGAAAATCCAGAAAGCCGGCAGCGCCGCCAAGCCCACCGCCGCGGGCTTCAACTCCCCGCTGTCGGGTGCCATCAAGGATTCCGCGCAGCAGATCTGGCTGGCCGGCCTGGGTGCGTTCTCCAAGGCGCAGGAAGAAGGCGGCAAGGCCTTCGAGTCGCTCGTGAAGGAAGGCCTGTCCATCCAGCGCAAGACGCAGGCCGTGGCCGAGGAACGCATTTCCGAAGCGACCAACCGCGTGAGCAGCATGGCCGCCGACATCTCGTCCAAGGCCACCGGCCAGTGGGACAAGCTGGAAAACATCTTCGAAGAGCGCGTGGCCAAGGCGCTGAACAAGCTGGGCGTGCCCTCGGCGCGCGATGTGGAAGCGCTGATCGAACGCATCGACGCGCTCAACCGCCACGTGCAAGGCCTGAGCGGCAAGGCCCCGGCCAAGACCGCGGCGCGCAAGGCCGCACCGGCCAAGAAGGCCGCTCCCGCCAAGAAGGCGGCCGCGCGCAAGGCCCCGCGCAAGGCGGCCTGAGCCGATGCGGGCCGGCCACGGCACGAAGAACCAGGGGGCGCATGACGCCCCCTTTTCGCGTCCGCGCCGCATGCTGCAACGCAGCAGTTTCGCCGCGCTTCGCGGTCTACACTCAAACGCATGACGACGTCCCGCAAAGCCTCCCAACGACCGGCCCCGCAGAAGTCGCGCCGTCCCCGCATCGCCCTGGCCCTGGCCGGTGGCGGGCCGCTCGGGGCGATCTACGAAATCGGCGCGCTGTGCGCGCTGGACGACACCCTTCCGGGCCTGGACCTCAACGACTGCGAGCACTACGTCGGCGTGTCCGCCGGCGGGTTCATCGCCGCCGGCCTGGCCAACGGCATCCGCCCGCGCCAGCTGTGCGAGGCCTTCATCGAAGACCGGCCGGGCGACGACAACTTCGACCCGTCCTGGTTGCTCAAGCCCGCCTGGGGCGAGTTCGGTGACCGGCTGCAGCGCCTGCCGCGCCTGATCGGCAGCGCCTTGTGGGCCTGGGGCGTTCACCGCAAGCCCTTCACCCACGCGCTCGAACGCGTGGGCGCGGCGCTGCCCACCGGTGTGCTCGACAACGAGGGCATCCACCAGCAGATTCAGCGCCTGTTCAGCCAGCCGGGGCGCAGCAACGACTTTCGCGAGCTGCGCGCGCGCCTGACCCTGGTGGCCACGCAGCTCGACACCGGCGACGCCGCGCCCTTCGGCCGCCCGGGCTGGGACCACGTGCCGATCTCGCGCGCCATCCAGGCCAGCGCGGCCCTGCCCGGTCTGTTCCCGCCGGTGGAGATCGGCGGCCAGCACTACGTGGACGGCGCGCTCAAGAAAACGCTGCACGCCACCGTGGCGCTGGACGAAGGCACCGACCTGCTGCTGTGCCTGAACCCGCTGGTGCCCTTCCACACCAACCCCAGCCTGCACGACGGCCGGCGCATTCCCTCGCTGGTCGAGGGCGGCCTGCCCGCGGTGATGAGCCAGACCTTCCGCTCGATGATCCATTCGCGGCTGGCGCTGGGCCTCAAGCACTACGAGCGCGCCTACCCCGGCACCGACATCGTGCTGATCGAACCCGACCAGCGCGACGCCACGCTGTTCTTCGCCAACACCTTCAGCTACCGCCAGCGCCGCGAGATCGCGGAGCACGCCTACCAGCAGACCCGCCGCATGCTGCTGGACCGGCAGGCCGAGCTGGGGCCGCAGCTGGCGCGCCATGGTGTCACGCTGGACCTGGCCGCGCTGCGCGACCCGCAGCGGCGCCTGCTGGGTGCCGCGCGCACCCCACCGGCACGCACCACCCTGGCCGCGCGGCTGCACGCCACGCTGGATGACCTGCAGCGGCACCTCGAAGGTCCCGCCGCGCCCGCCCACAGCCGCTGAAAGCGCCGCGCCATGGCCAAGAAAGCCCCGCGACGCACCGCCGAGCGCATCCTGGAGGTGACGCTGGAGCTGTTCAACCGCTTCGGCGAACCCAACGTCTCCACCACCCTGATCTCGGCCGAGCTCGGCATCAGCCCGGGCAACCTGTATTACCACTACCCGGCCAAGGACGAGCTGATCAACTCGCTGTTCGAGCGCTACGAGCGCTCGCTCGGTGAACTGCTCAGCGCCAGCGAAGGCGTGCGCAACGTGGAGGACGCCTGGTTCTTCCTGCACTCGCTGTTCGAAATCATCTGGGAGTACCGCTTTCTCTACCGCGACCTCAACGACCTGCTCTCGAAGAACCGCCTGCTGGAAACCCGTTTCCAGACCGTGCTGAAAAACAAGTCGCGCGCGATCCGCCACCTGCTCGACGGCATGAGCCGCCACGGCGCGGTGAGCATCGACGCGCGCGAGAGCGAACCCACCGCCACCAGCATGGTGGTGGTGCTCACCTACTGGCTGAGCTTCGAGTACGTGCGCGACCCGCGCAACGCCCTGGAGCCCGACAACGCGCAGCAGGCCCTGCTGCGCGGCGCACACCACGTGCTCAACCTGCTGGCGCCCTACCTGGAAGCCACGCAGCGGCAACACCTCATGACGCTCACCGGCGCCTACGGTCCCCAGTCCTGAACACCTCCCGGGAGAATCCACCATGGCCGATTGGAAACCCTTTCCCTCCGCAGGCCACACCCCATTGGACGCCGACCGCCTCAAGGCGCTCTGGAGCCGGCTGCATCGCGGCGATGCCGAACCCTGGCCCGAGGAGTCGGCCGTGGTGCAGGCCTGGGTGCTGTTCCACAACGGCGAGTTCCAGCGCGCGGCCGAGGCCGGCCTGGCCTTGGGCGACGCGGGCATGAACGTGGCCAACAAGGCCACCTGCATCTACGCCAACTATCTGGAGGCGCGCGAGCAGGTCCGCCAGGACCTGCTGCTCGAGGCCGCGGCCCGGGCCGAAGCCCTGCAACGCCGGCAGGCCGACCACACCGGGGCCTGGTACTGGCAGGCCTACGCGCTGGGGCGCTACAGCCAGGGTATCAGCGTGGCCAAGGCACTCACGCAGGGCCTGGGCGTGCGCATCCGCCACGCGCTGGAGACGACGATCTCGCGCTGCCCGCACCACGCCGATGCCCACCTCACCCTGGCCGCGTTCCACGCCGAGGTGATCGACAAGGTGGGCAGCATGGTCGGCGGCATGACCTACGGCGCCAACAAGGCGACCGGCCTGTCGCTGTACCAGAAGGCGATGGCGCTCAACCCGGATTCGGTCGTGACGCTGACCGAGTACGCCAACGGCCTGGTCATGCTGGAAGGCATCGACGCGCTGCCCGAGGCGAACCGGCTGCTCGATCGCGCGGCGGCCATCGAGCCGCAGGACGCGATGGAGCGCCTGTACGTCGCGTCGGCGCGGGTGGCGCTGGACAGCTGATCAGCCGGCCGACAGGCCGTCGACCGCCTGGAACAGGGCCTGCCGCGCCTGCGCCACGATCTGCGCCTTCCACTCGTCGGTGTCCACGTAGAACGCGGCCAGCGTGCGTGCCTTGATCGCGGCGCGCAGCTCGGCCGGTGCCTCCGGATGGAGGTGCTGCCAGTGGTCGCCGCGCAGCGCGTCGATCACCTCGGTCACGGGCACCGTGCCGTACTCCATGGCGATGCCGGTGTACTCGGCCTGCGGGCACTCTTCGTACGCCGCGCACCACATCAGGCCGGTGAGCAAGGCCGAGGTGGACGAGCCGTCGTAGATCGAGGTCACGGGAGTCTTGCCATCCCCGCCCCACCAGGCCCGCGCGCGCTGGAGCGCGGCCGCATCGTCGGCGCAGGCGAAGATGCGCTCGCCCAGCCCCGTGGGTCCCAGGCCGGTGTGCAGGTCGATCCATCCGAGGCGCCGGGCCTGGCGGCCGTGCCGGCGAAGCACCGCGCGCAGCGTCTGGTTGCTCCAGGTCGCGGCGGTGCCGCCAAAGAACAAGCCGTCGGCGAACGCGTGCTGGCCCTGCGTCACCGCTGCCTGGAAACGCGGGAGGCCGTGCTCGGCGATCCAGGCCTGGATCGCGGCCTCGTTCTGCGCCGTCGGCGGCCACTGCGCGGGCAGCAGCAAGCCGTGCAACTCGGCGTAGGCCGGGTTCTGCGGCAGCGCCTTGCTGAAGTCCTGGAAGTTGCGGTTGAGGTCCACGTTCTCGTTCGTCACGCGGCGCACCCACGAGAAGCCGTGCGGGTTGAGCGCGTGGATGTAGAGCACGGCCACACCGGCCGAGCGCGCGTGTTCGCGCCAGTCGGCGTCGTGCGTGGCGAACACCTGCACGCCCGAGCCGCAGTAACCCTCGACCCCATGGCAGGCGCTGCTCACGATCAGCAGGCGCTCTGCATCAGGCGAGCCGTCGAGCGCCACGTCCATCGCGAGCGTCTCGCCGTCGCGGCCCGGCAGCGGGTGGTTGTGGCTGGTGATCGCCATGCCGGCGGCCGCCGCGCCTTCGAGGAAGCGCACCCGGGCGCGGGCGTAGGAAGAGGAAAAGGCGTCCTGGGGCGAGATCAAGCGGCACCTCCGGTGCGTGCCTGGCCCAGCCACTTTTCGGCCAGTCGCACCCAGAAGGTCGCCCCCAGCGGGATCAGGTCGTCGTTGAAGTCGTAGCTCGGGTTGTGCAGCATGCAGGGGCCGCCGCCATGACCCATCTCGCGGTGCGCGCCGTCGCCGTTGGCGATGAAGGCGTAGCAGCCCGGCTTTTCCTGCAGCATGTAGGCGAAATCTTCCGCGCCCATGGTGGGCTCCTGCTCCAGCACGTGGTCCGCACCGACGATCTCGGCCATCACCTCGCGCGCGAACGCGGTCTCGGCCGGGTGGTTGATGGTGGGCGGGTAGTTGCGATGGAACTTGAACTCCACCGTGGCGCCGAAGGCCGCGCAGGTGTGCTCGGCGATCTCCTGCATGCGGCGCTCGATCAGGTCGAGTACCTCGTAGGTGAAGGTGCGCACCGTCCCCTGGATCTCGCAGCTGTCGGGCACCACGTTGGTGGCCTCGCCGGTGTGGATCATGGTGACCGAGATCACGCCGGCGTCCACCGGCTTCTTGTTGCGCGTGATGATGGTCTGGAAGGCCTGCACCATCTGGCAGGCCACGGGCACCGGGTCGATGCCGTTGTGCGGCAGCGCGGCGTGCGAGCCCTTGCCGCGGATGACGATGTGGAACTCGTTGCTCGACGCCATCACCGGGCCGGCGCTCGCGGCGAAGGTGCCCACGGGCAGGCCAGGCCAGTTGTGCATGCCGAACACGGCCTCGACCGGGAACTGCTCGAACAGCCCGTCTTTGATCATCTCGCGCGCGCCGCCGCCGCCCTCTTCGGCCGGCTGGAAGATCAGGTAGACCGTGCCGTCGAAGTTGCGGTGTTTCGCGAAATGCTGCGCCGCGGCCAGCAGCATGGCGACGTGGCCGTCGTGGCCGCAGGCGTGCATCTTGCCGGCGTGCTGGCTGGCGTGCGCGAAGGTGTTGTGCTCCTGCATGGGCAGGGCGTCCATGTCGGCGCGCAGGCCGATGGCGCGCCCGCTTTGGCCGCCGTCGCGGCCGTGCACGATGCCCACCACGCCGGTGGTGCCCAGGCCCCGGTGCACCGGAATGCCCCAGTCGGTGAGTTTCTGCGCCACCACGTCGGCGGTGCGCACTTCCTGGAAACAGAGCTCGGGGTGGGCGTGGATGTCGCGTCGCACGGCGGCGATGCTGGCCGCCTGGGTCAGGATGGAGTCAATCAGCTTCATGGGGAACCCTCTCGATACCCCTCGGGGCACCTGTTCAAAGGGGCCATGGTACCCAAGGCAGGGGACCACGATGGCCCCCGGGGCGACAACCGAGTGCGTTCAGGGGGATCCCCTGGCGGGCTCAGCGCCGGATGCGGCCGTCTTCGGTGAGCAGGGTCATCTCGACGAAGCGCGAGCCGGTGTGCTTGTTGGGCCCGAAATCCACCGGAAAACCACCCAGATCGAGGTTGCGCAAGCCCTGGACGGCGTGGATGAAGCCCTCGCGCGTGAGGTTGCGCCCGGCGCGCTGCGCGGCTTCGCTGAACACCTTGGCCGCGACGTAGCCCTCCATGCTGGAATGGTTGGGCACCAGGCCCGGCCGGGCCTTGACCGCGGCGAGGTACTCGCTGGCAATGGGCGTGACCGGCGTGTAGGGAAAGGGCATGACCTGGCTGACCAGCACGCCCTTGGCCATCGCGCCGAGTTCATCGAGCAGGGCCTGCGTGCCGACCACGGAGACGTTGTAGAAGTTGCCGGTGTAGCCCCGGCCGCGCGCCAGGCGGACGAAGACCGCACAGGCCTTGTAGACACCGATCTGCACGATGGCCTCGGGCCGATGGGCCAGGATCTCGTCGACCGCTTTCACCACGTCCACCGAATGGCGTTCGACGGTGCCCAGCGCCACGGGCGACAGGTTCTGCGCCTGGAGCGCGCGCGCCACGCCCTCCAGACCAGCTTGGCCATAGGCATCGTTCTGATGGAACACGGCGATCTTCTTGATGCCGGTGCCGGTGATCTGGCGCACGATGGCCGCAGTCTCGTCCTGGTAAGAGGCGCGCACATGAATGGCATAGCGGTTGAAGGGCACGCGCAAGGCTTCGGCCCCGCTGGCGGGCGCGAAGAACGGCAGCTTCGCTTCGGTGGCCAGGGGCAGGGCCGCCGCGCTGGTGAGCGTGCCGATGTAGCCGAACAGCGCGAACACGCCTTCGCTCAGGAATTGCCGGGTGTTGGCCGCGCAGCGATCGGGATCGTCGCCATCGTCCAGGCGCCGCAACTCGATGCGCCGGCCCTGCACGCCGCCCTTCTGGTTCAGGGCCTCGAAAAACAGCTGCGCGCCCAGGTAGAACTGCAGGCCCAATTGTTCGGACGCCCCGCTGAACGGGGCCGACTGCCCCAGCACGATGCGGGTGTCGCTGATGCCCACCGACTGCGCCCGGGCGGCGAGCGCCACCCCGCCCAGGGTGGGCCAGAGGGCCAGGCGGCCCGCGTGTCCAAGCATGTCTCTGCGTCGCATGATCCGTTCCCCCAACCGCGTAAACGTGTTCCGCAGCGTAGGCCAAATCCCCGGCGAAAGTAAGGCTTTCGGCCTGCATTTCGTCGCCGATGAACGGGGGCCGCGTGAGCGAGTGCACGCAAGTGCGACCGGCAAGGACATGGGGGCGCGAATATCATGAACGGCTGCCACACCATCGCCCCATGACACCCCTCACGACCACCCCGGAACCGCAACAGGTGCGCGGCGCCTGCCCGCACGACTGCCCCGACACCTGCGCCCTGGTCACCACGGTGGAGAACGGCGTGGCCCTGCGCGTGCAGGGCAACCCGGCGCACCGCCACACCGACGGCGCCCTGTGCACCAAGGTCTCGCGCTACGCCGAGCGCAGCTACCACCCCGAGCGCCTGCTCACCCCGCTCAGGCGCAGCGGCCCCAAGGGCAGCGGCCGCTTCGAGCCGGTGGGCTGGGACGAAGCGCTCGACGACATCGCGCAACGCCTGCAGGCCATCGCCGCGCGCGACCCGCAGGCCATCCTGCCCTACAGCTACGCCGGCACCATGGGCCTGGTGCAGGGCGAGGCCATGGCCGGGCGCTTCTTCCACCGCCTGGGCGCGTCCCTGCTCGACCGCACGATCTGCGCCTCGGCGGGCGGCGAAGGCCTGGTGCAGACGCTGGGCGGCAAGGTCGGCATGAAGGTCGAGCACTTCGCGCGCTCCAAGCTGATCCTGATCTGGGGCAGCAACTCGATCGGCAGCAACCTGCACTTCTGGCGGCTGGCGCAACAGGCCAAGCGCGAGGGCGCGCGCCTGGTCTGCATCGACCCGCGCCGCACCGAAACGGCCGACAAGTGCCACGAACACATCGCCCTGCGCCCCGGCACCGACGCCGCGCTGGCGCTGGCGCTGATGCACCAGCTCATCACCCACGGCTGGCTGGACCACGGCTACATCGAACGCCACACCCTGGGCTGGGAAGGCCTGCGCGAACGCGCCCTGCAATGGCCGCCCGAGCGCGCCGCCGAGGTCTGCGGCGTGCCGGTGCAGCAGATCGTGGACCTGGCGCGCGCCTACGGCACCACGAAACCGGCGGCGATCCGCCTCAACTACGGCATGCAGCGCGTGCGCGGCGGCGGCAACGCGGTGCGCGCCATCGCCTGCCTGCCCGCCCTGGTGGGCGCCTGGCGCGACCCGGCCGGCGGCCTGCTGCTCTCGGCCTCGGGCCACTTCCCCGTGCAGCGCGCGGCCCTGCAGCGGCCCGACCTGCTGGCCGGGCGCGCGGCGCGCACGATCAACATGAGCACCATCGGCGACGACCTGCTGCGCGAGACCTCGCCCGGCTTCGGCCCGAAGGTCGAGGCCGTGATCGTCTACAACAGCAACCCGGTGGCGGTGGCGCCGGAGTCCGGCAAGGTGGTGCAGGGCTTCGAGCGCGAAGACCTGTTCACCGTGGTGCTGGAGCATTTCCAGACCGACACCGCCGACCTCGCCGACTACATCCTGCCGGCCACCACGCAGCTGGAGCACTGGGACATCCACACCAGCTACGGCCATACCGACGTGCTGCTCAACCGGCCCGCCATCGCCCCGGTCGGCCAGGCCCGCACCAACACCGACATCTTTCGCGCGCTGGCCGCGCGCCTGGGCTTCGACGAACCGTGTTTCGCCGACGACGACCTCACGCTGTGCCGCACCGCCTTCGGCGACGCGGTGGACTTCCAGCAGCTGCTGGACCAGGGCTTTGCCACGCTGAACCTGCCCGAGGCCCCGTTTGCCGATGGGCAATTCCCCACTGCCTCGGGCCGCTGCGAGTTCCACAGCGCGCGGCTGGCGGCCAAGGGCGAGGATGGCCTGCCCGACCACCTGCCCAACTTCGAGGCCTTCGGCAGCTCGACCCAGTTCCCGCTCGCCATGATCTCGCCGCCCGCGCGCAACTTCCTCAACTCCAGCTTCGTCAACGTGACCAGCCTGCGCGACATCGAGGGCGAGCCTCTGCTGGAAATCCACGCCGACGACGCCGCCGCGCGCGGCATCGCCAGCGGCCAGATGGTGCGCGTGTTCAACCAGCGCGGCGAATACCGCTGCAAGGCCAGCGTGTCCAAACGGGCCCGTCCCGGCGTGGTCAACGGCCTGGGCATCTGGTGGCGCAAGCTCGGGCCCTTCGGCACCAACGTCAACGAGGTCACGAGCCAGCGCCTCACCGACATGGGCGGCGGCCCGGTGTTCTACGACTGCCTGGTCGAAGTGGCGACCCTGCCCGAGGGCGCCTGATGCGGCGCGGCCTGGCGCTCATGGCCCTCGCCCTGCTGGGCGCAGGCTGCGCCAGCACCACCGGCGTGGGCTATTACTGGCAGTCGGTCACCGGCCACCTGCGGCTGATGCAGGCCGCCCGCCCGGTGGACGACTGGCTGGCCGACGCCCAGGCGCCGGAGCGCCTCAAGGAACGGTTGGCGCTGGCCCGGCGCATCCGCGCCTTCGCCGTCACCGAGCTCGCCCTGCCCGACAACGCCAGCTACCACCGCTACGCCGACCTGCAGCGCCGCGCCGCGGTCTACAACGTGGTCGCCGCGCCCGCGCTCTCGCTCACACTGCAGACCTGGTGTTTCCCGGTCGCCGGCTGCGTGGGCTACCGGGGCTACTTCGACGAGGCCGACGCGCGCGCCTTCGCCCGCACCCTGCCCGCCGACCTGGAGGTCGTGGTCTACCCCGTGCCCGCCTACTCCACCCTGGGCTGGATGAACTGGGCCGGCGGCGACCCCTTGCTCAACACCTTCATCGGCTACCCGGAAGGCGAGCTGGCCCGCATCGTCTTCCACGAACTCGCGCACCAGGTGGCCTATGCCCGGGGCGACACCGAGTTCAACGAGGCTTTCGCCACCAGCGTGGAACGGCTGGGCGGTGCGCGCTGGCTGGCGACCCAGGCAAGCGAGCAGGCGCGCGCCGACTACGCGGTGTTCGACCAGCGCCGGCGCGCCTTCCGCTCGCTCACCTTCTCCGTGCGCCAGCAATTGCAGGACATCTACCGGGACACCACGATCGACGACGCCGAGAAGGCGCGGCGCAAGGCCACCGCCATGACCGGCTTCCACCGCAGCTACCAAGACCTCAAGCGCGGCTGGGGTGGCTTCGCCGGCTACGACCCCTTCGTGGCCCAGGCCAACAACGCGAGCTTCGCGGCCCAGGCAGCCTACGACGGCCTGGTCCCGGCCTTCGAGGCCTTGTTCGAGCACGAGGGGCGGGACTTCGCGCGGTTCTATGATGCGGTTCGCACCCTGGCCGCGCTGCCCAAGGAAGAACGGCAAGCGCAGTTGCGCCGCCTGGCACCCGCCGGCGCGCCCCAGGTGGCCCGCCACCCCTGACCCCGGCAACCACACCACCCACACACGAGGCAAGCCATGGCAGACATCCACATCGAACGCGAACACGCCCTGGGCCTGCCCGCCGCGCGCAAGCTGGCCTGGCGCTGGGCCGAGCAGGCCGAGAACGAGTTCGACATGAGCTGCACCTACGAGGAAGGCGATGGCTGCGACGAGGTGCAGTTCACGCGCTCGGGCGTCAGCGGCACGCTCAAGGTGTCGGGCGAGCGTTTCGAACTGGACGCCCGCCTGGGCTTTCTGCTCGGTGCGTTCAAGGACCGCATCGAAAGCGAGATCGTGAAGAACCTCGACACGCTGCTGGCGGCCAGGAAGCCGGCCGCCAAGGCGGCGGCCAAAAAGAAGAAAGCCGGCTGAGCCGGCTTCGTTTTCCTCCAGGGCACCCGCGGAACCGGCTTTGCCGGGCCGCCAGGCGCGCCCCCTTGAAGGGGGTGACGCCGAAGGCGGCGCGGGGGGTCAGCTCAATTCTTCGATGAGGTCGACGTACTGCTGCATCGCGTCCTCACTGCCCGTGCCCTTGAGGCCGTTCCAGGCGTCCCACTTGGCGCGGCCCACCATGTCGCCGAAACCGGGCTTCTTCTCGGCGTTGTCGCCGGTGGTAGCCTGCTTGTACAGCGCATAGATCTTGAGCAGCGTGGCGTTGTCGGGGCGCTCGCTCAGGTTCTTGGAATTCGCCACCGCGGCGTCGAAACGGGACTTGAGATCGGCCATGAATGCTCCTGGTTTGAAATGAAACGCCCGGCGCGGGTCGGCCGGGCTTAGGGCTGTCCCGCTATCTTACGGTTTGGTCTGTCTGCACAATAGAGCCACAACCCCAAGACCCGCGGCACCGGCCTTTCAGCGGCCTGGTTCACGCACCCGAGGAGCATCCATGGTTCAACGCGTCGCCGCCCGGCCCGGCCCTTCCGCAGCGCGCCCGCCCGCCACCGCCAAATCCCCGGTGGCCCTCGTGCGGGGCGCGAGCGCCTCGGTCCAGCAGGCGCTGGCGAGCACCCTGGGCATGGAAGGCGAGCGCATGAGCAAGGTGGACACCGCCTGGCTGCGCATGGACTCGCCGTCGAACCTGATGATGATCGTGGGCGTCTGGATCCTGCGCCCCGGCCTCACGCCGGATGCCTTGAAGGAACGCGTGCGCGAACGCCTGCTGCCCTACCCGCGCTTCGTGCAGATCGCGCGCGAGGACGCCGCCGGCGCGCACTGGTCCAAGGACCCGGATTTCCAGATCGATCGGCACATCGTCACGCACAAGCTCAAACGCCGGCCCGGCCAGACCGAGCAGGACGCGCTGCAGGACCGCGTGGGCGACCTCGCCATGCAGGCGCTGGACCCCGAGCACCCGCTCTGGCGCTTCGAACTGATCGAGCGCTACGACGGTGGTTCGGCCCTGATCGCGCGCATCCACCACTGCATCGCCGACGGCATCGCGCTCATCAGCGTGATGATGAGCTTGGTCGATGGCGGCGGCGCGCCCCCCGAGCGCCAGCGCCGCAAGCCCCCGAAGATCGGCCTGGACGGCGCCGAGGACTGGCTGGCCGACACGCTGATCCGGCCCTTTGGCGACATCACGGCCAAGGCATTGGAAGCCGCTGGCGGTGGCGCGGCGAAATCGCTCTCCATGCTTGCCGCTCCGCAGCAGAGCCTGAGCGACACGCTGGGCCAGGCGGTGGACCTCGCGCGCATGGGCGGCCAGCTCGCCAGCGACCTGGCCTCGCTGGCGCTGATGCCCGACGACTCGCCGACCCGGCTCAAGGGCCAGCCCGGCCGCACCAAGCGCGTGGCCTGGTGCGAGCCCATCCCGCTGGACGAGGTCAAGGCCATCGGCAAGGCCATGAACTGCTCGGTCAACGACGTGCTGCTGGGCTGCGTGGCCGGCGCCATCGGCGCCTACCTGCGCGGTCTGGGCGACGACACCGGCGGCAAGGAAATCCGAGCCATGGTGCCGATCAACCTGCGCCCGATGGAAGACGCCTGGAAACTGGGCAACCGCTTCGGCCTCGTGCCCCTGGTGCTGCCCATCGGCCTGGACAACCCGATCGAGCGCGTGTTCGCGGTGCGCGCGCGCATGAACAACCTCAAGGGCAGCCTGCAGCCGCTGCTAACCTTCGGCCTGCTCTCGGTGGCGGGGCTGCTGATCAAGCCGGCGCAGGACGCCATGCTCAGCCTGTTCGGCCGCAAGACCACGGCGGTGATGACCAACGTGCCGGGGCCAGCAGCCAAGCTCAAAGTGTGCGGCGCCACGCTGGAGCAGACCATGTTCTGGGTGCCGCAGACCGGCACCGTGGGCCTGGGCGTGTCGATCCTGAGCTATGGCGGGGGCGTGCAGTTCGGCGTGATCGCCGACACCCAGCTGTGCCCGGACCCGCAGCAGATCATCGACCGCTTCGAGCCGGAGTTCGCCCGGCTGCTGACACTGACGCTGATGCTGCCCTGGGGCGAGGCCAAGGACTAGTTCAGACCAAGGCCAGGCGTCGGTCGGCGATTTCGAGCAGGCCGTCGAAGATCAGGCTTTCCACCAGCTCCACCTCGGTGGACATGCTGGGCGCCATCTTCCAGCCCGCGCCCCCGGTCATGATGCAGACCGGCTGCTCGCCGCAATGGCGCCGCAAGTTCTCCACCATGCGCTGCACCGCACCGGCAATGGCGAAGGTGCCGCCGCTGGTGAGCGCGTCGCTGGTGTTGGTGGGAAAGTCGCAAACCTCGCCGGTGGGCACATGCAGACCCGCCGTGCCCGACTCCAGCGCGCGCAGCATGATGCCGTGGCCGGGCAGAATGATGCCGCCCAGGAAGCGCCCCTCGGTGTCGATGGCCTCGACCGTGACGGCCGTGCCCACCATCACCACCACGCAGGGCTTCGCAGGGCCCCGGGCGAGCAGCCGCTGGCGCGCACCGATCATGGCCACCCAACGGTCCGACCCCAGCCGGGCCGGGTGGTCGTAGCCGTTGACCAACCCCGCTTCGGCGCTGCTGGACACGACCCAGTGCGGCGTCACGTCCCACAGCTCGAGCTGCTCGCCGACCCGCCGCTTGACCGCGTCGCCAGCGACCACACAACCCAGCACCCATTGCGGGGCGGGCAGGTGGCGCCAGTCGCCGTCTTCCAGGGTTTCGATGTTTTCCAGAAACTGCGCACCGCTGGCCAACAGCGTGGCCCCCACGCGTGGCGCGTCGTAAAGGGCCCACTTGAGGCGGGTGTTCCCTACGTCCAGGGCCAGAAAAGTCATGCGCGGATTATGACCAAGCCACCGTGCCCGGATTGCCGCAGTGCAGCATGGGGCGCGGTGGGCGGGTTCAGATCAGTCCGATCCAACAGGCGCGCTGCACGGCGGCCAGCTTGTTGTCGGTCTGCAACTTGGACATCGCGTTGGCGAGGTGGTAATTCACCGTGCGCTCGGAGCAGTCCATGCGCAACGCGGTCTCGCGCGCGGTCAGACCTTCGAAGGCCAGGTTGAGGCTTTCGAGTTCGCGCGGGCTCAGGCCCACGCGCTGTTCGGCGATGGTGCGTCGCAACATGGGCCACACGTTGAAGGCCGACCAGGCCAGCACCGCCGCCTCGGAGCGGTCGGCAAAGGCCCGTGGGCTGAACATGAAACACTCGAAGGCACGGCCCGCCGGCAGGCTGAAGGCCACGCGCACCAGTGTCTGGTAGCCGTGCGCCAGCCACAGGCGGCGCCAACGGCTCGACTGTTCGAACGAGGATTTGGAAATGTCCTGCCAGGCCACCAGCGGCGCATCGCTGTCGCGCCAGCCCGCGCCGAAGTCCCGGCTTTCGGCCAAGGCCTCGGCGGCCCCCACCAGCCGGGGGGGATGCACCGCCAGCACCTCGCGCTGATCCCGCCCACCCAGGGGGTTCGGACCAAGAACCAGCACGGCGTCCACCCCTTGATCGCGCAGCGCGCAGACCCAGTCGGCCAGAATACCGTCCAGCCCGACACTGTCAAAGTTGACAGGCAGGGTCATGGTTGATAACACCCTGTTGCATACACAATGCCTGATGAATCAGGATGGGAGTCACGCGCCACAGGTGTTTGGCGATCGAAGGAGTGCATATTGTCTTTTGACCGGTTGTGGATGCTCAGCGCCAAAGCCCGCATGTGGCGGTGGGTGCTGGACGAGGTTGTCCACGCGCCTGTGGAGCCTATTTTGCACCCATCGCGGTACCGGCTGCTGTGGATCGGGGCATTCACGTTCGTCGGCCACCTGGTCATCTACGGCATTTGGGGCCATCTCGTGCCCCAGCCCTATGAAAATGTGTGGGCCCGCCTGGTGATGGCCTTCCTGGCACTCATTTATGTGTTGCCCCGGATTTCGCGCGACCCGTCGTCCACGGAAAGTGGGCGCCTCTTCAGCCTGGCCACCTGGATCCAGCTGCCCTGGTTCTTCACCTGGATGTACTGGATGAACGGGGGCAATGCCGCCTGGCTGGGCAGCGTCGCCGCCATGATCCTCATTTATTACCACGCGACCGACTGGCGCCTGGCCACGCTCGGCCTGATCACCGGCGGCATCGCGGGCTGGGCCACGGCGGAGTTCTATGGCGGCAGCACCCGCCCGTTCGAGGAGCCGCTGGCGAACGTGGTGGTGATCACCTTCTCCTGGCTCATGGGCCTGATGCTGGGTTTCTCCAGCGCCAACCTGCGCCGCGCCCGCCTGCTCAACACGCTGAGCACCATGGGCGTGATGGCGCACGAGCTGCGCACGCCGCTGGCCACGGTGAACCTCATGGGCGACGTGCTGCGCAACCTGGTGCAACACGACATCCCGGACCCCAAACGCAAGAAGCTGGAGGAACTGGCCACGCGGCTGCAGAACCTGGTGCGCAGCATGAACCGCCAGATCGACACCCAGATTTCCAACGCGCAGCTCATGCGCCTGCCGCGCGAGCAGTCCCTGATCATGGCGGCCGAGCTGGTGCAGGAGGTGGTGAACCAGTACCCCTACCGCTCCTCGCGGGAGCGCGACTGCGTTCAGGTGCACATCCAGAGCGACTTCTGCTTTTCGGCTTCCCGCCCGCTGTTCGCCCAGGTGCTCACCAACCTGATCAAGAACGCGCTGCACGCACTGGCCGCGGCCAGCACGGCACCCAGCCCGGGCGACCTGCGGGTGGACGTGGGCCTGCACCACGGCAAGGGCCGCATCGCCGTGTCGGACGACGGCATCGGCATCACGCACGAGCAGCAGCAGCGCATTTTCGAGCCCTTCTTCTCGACCCAGAGCGGGGCCGGCAACGGCCTGGGCCTGACCTTCTGCAAGAACGTGGTCGAGGCCGCCCATGGCCGCCTCAGCGTGCACTCCCAACCTGGGCTGGGCGCGGTCTTCATGATCGACCTCCCCCTCAACACATCTGCGGCCCAGACCTTGGCCGTCTCAGGCTGACCACGATGGCACTGACGATCTCACTCTTTCACCGCCCTGGCAGTGTCCTCTTCCTGGATGACGACACCGACTACCTGGAAATGCTGGGCATGGTCATCCCCTCGCACTGGCAGGTCGAGCTCTATTCACGCCCCTCGGGCTTCGCCGCCCGCATGCAGAACGAGCCCGCGCGCTGGGAGGCCGACGCTATGGCTCAGCTGCAGATGATCGAGCGCTGGCGGCAGGGTCAGCCGCTGCTGCCGCAGGTGTTGCGGTACTGGGCCGTGAGCGCCTCGCGCTACGAGCTGGCCCAGATCTGCGTGGTGGACTACGCCATGCCCGGCACCGACGGCCTGCGGGTGCTCAACACCCTGCTCGACTGGCCAGGCTCGCGCGTGCTGTTGACGGGCCAGGCGGACGAGCAGATCGCCATCCAGGCCTTCAACAACGGCTTGATCGACCAGTTCGTGCCCAAACAGACCACGGACATCACGCGCCACCTGCTCGGTGTGCTGCGCAAGCTGTCCCAGACGCCACACCCCCGGCTCAACACGCTGTGGCGTGCCGCCCTGCGGCCGGCGCAGCAGTCCATGCTGCAGATCCCGTCGGTGGCGCAGGCGCTGCGCGCCTACACCGAGCAGCACTGGGTGGAGTACGTGGTGCTCGGCGAGCCCTTCGGCTTGGTCGGCCTGGACTCCATGGGCAACTGCCACTGGCTGCAGCTCGAACCCACGGCCAGCCTGCCCGATCTGGCCGAGCTCGCGGGCTCGGCCGGGCTGGGCTTCGATGCCGTGCGCGCCGTGCAGGCCGGGCAACGGCTGGCCGCCGTGGAACTGCACCAGCAAATGGGCCTGCGGGGCCCGGTGCGGACCGCGCAGGCCTTCCCGGTCGGGGACGACGGCGTGCTCTCCGGCGCCCTGTTCAGCCTGGACCGCGCCGACCTGCCCCAGCCCATCTATGCCTACCGGCACTTTCTGGAAGCCCAGGGCGGGCGCGAGGTTCACGACACTTAGGGCCTGTCAACCCTATGCCGCCAGGGCCTCCTCCTGGGCGCCGGCCTGCACGCGGGCGCGCCGGGCACAAGGCCAATCCCAGGGTTTGACGATCGGCGCGATCTCGCGCGCCACCGCCTCCAGGTGATCGAGTTCGGCCTCGGTCAGCGCCGCGTTGAGCGTGAGTCGCACCAGAGCGCGCTTGCTGCTGGTGGCCGGGGCGCAGAAGATGGCGCCGAACACGCCGCGCTTTTCCAGCTCGTCGCGCAGGCGCATGGTGTCCGGCTCGGTGCCGGCTTCCAGCGAAATGATCTGCTCGGTGCCCTGGTGGATCCAGTAGCCCAGGCCGCCCAGGGTGTCGCGCACCCGGCGGGTGATGGCCTTGAGGCGGGCCCGCTCGTCGTCGGCCTTCTGCAGCACCTCGACCGTGGCCCGCAGGCCGGCGATCTCATGGGGCAGCAGGCAGGAGCTGAAGATGTTGGGGAAGCTCGAGCTCAGGATGTAGTAGCGCATGCTGGCCGGTGCGGTGAAGAAGCCGGCGCGCCCCGCGACCGACTTGGCCAGGCTGGCGGAAATGAAGTGCACGCGGTCCGTCAGACCGAGTTCGGCGCACAAGCCCGCGCCGCCCGGGCCGTGCGTGCCCAGGGAATGCGACTCGTCGACCAGGATCATGCTGCCGTGCTTTTCCACCACCTCGATCATGGCTTCCAGCGGGCACACGGAACCGGTGGTGCTGTAGACCGAGTCCACCACCACCACGCCCGGGCCGTTCTTGGCCATGATCTTGTCCAGGTGGGCGGCGTCGTTGTGGCGGAAGGCAAAAGCCGGCGCGCGCGCGGCATGGGCCCCTTCCCACAGGGAAGCGTGCGCCTGGGTGTCCAGGTACACCGGGGTGTTGGCGTCGGCGATGGACTGCAACAGGCCGACGTTGGCCGAGTAGCCGGACTGGCAGACGAAGGCGTCTTCCTTGCCGACCCAGCCCGCCAGGGCCATTTCGAGCGCGCGCGTGGGGTGCTGCTGGAGGAGGAACACACCCGACTGCACCACGAACTCGCTGGACTTGGTGATGGCCTCGACCTGGGCCGCGACGATGCTCGGGTGGCCCGTCACGCTCAGGTAGTCGTTGCCGTCCAGGCGCACCGCATTGGGGCCGGGCGAAGAACCGTGCAGCACGAACTTGCCGCCCCAGTTGCCTTCCCAGCGGGGTTTGAAATCACGTTCCATCCGCTGAACCAGGGTGGCGGCCAGCGGTGGGTTCTTGTAAACGGCGTCTTGAGCGCGTTCCAGCGTTTCCATGGGATTCCCCTTAGCGGATAGAAAACCCCATTAAAAAAAGAAATCCGTGAAAAATCACACGACCCCTGTCAGGTTTGACAGGGGTTATGAGGCTTTCTTCTCAAGTTTCGGCTCGTTCTGCCGACAGGCGGTTACGCGGCGTAACAACCCTTGAACGGCTGGCTCAGTTCTGGCGCCAGGGCAATTCGCGGAACCGCCACCCCCCTTTGCGCCCCCGGTGGGCGTCGGCATCGGGGTCGCCTTCGAAGCCTTCGAGGATGTTGTAGGCCTCCAGCCCGAGCTCGGTGGCCCGCTTGGCGGCGGCAATGGAGCGCACGCCGCTGCGGCACAGCAGCACCAGCTTCTTGCCGCCGGCCGCTTCCCGCACCTGCTGATCGAAGGTCGGGTTCAGCGCCATGCCGGGCCACTGTTTCCAGGCGACGGGCACCGCGCCCGGCACAAAGCCCACCCACTCCCGCTCCGCGTCGGTGCGCACGTCCACCATCACCGCCTCGCCGCTCTGGACCCAGCGCCAGGCCAGTTCGGGCGATACGTCACCGGCGTAGGTGCCCTGGTGGGTGCCCGAGGGCGGCAGGGGCTGCATCTGCAGCGCGCCGTCGGCGTCGTGGCGCAGGCCGGACGTGAGGTTGGCCGGCACGGCCTCGTCGATGCGCCGGGGGCGCGGCAGGTTCAGCGAGTTCATCAGGGCCACGAACTCGGCCTCGGTCTTGCCCGCCACCCGCGTGTTGGTGGTTTTCTCGCGCCCGATGCTGGAACACGAACGGCCCTGGTAGTCGTGGCCGGGCCAGACGATGGTGTCGTCCGGCAGCGCGAACAGCACCTGGGTCAGGCTGCGGTACAGGGCCTCGGCACTGCCCGACTGGAAATCGGTGCGGCCGCACCCATTGATCAGCAGGGTGTCGCCGGTGAACACGTGGTTGCGCCAGAGAAAGCTCATGCTGCCGGCGGTGTGGCCCGGGGTGTGCAGGGCCTTGAGCACCTCCCCACCGAACTTCAGGGTGTCGCCATCCTGGAGCTGCACGCCCGCGGTGCCGATGCCACACCCCAGGGGCGCGGCGGTCTTGGCGCCAGCCAGCTCGGCCAGCCGGCCCGCGCTGGTGATGTGGTCGGCGTGGGCGTGGGTTTCCACCGTCCAGACCAGTTTGAGGCCGTATTCCCGCAGGGTCGCGAGATCGCGCTCGATCTGCTCGTCCACCGGATCGATGAGCAGCGCGTCGCGGCTGAGTTGGTCGAACAGCACGTAGGTGTAGGTGCTGGAGGCGGGGTCGAACAGCTGGATCGGTTTCATCTGAAAGCACAAGTGGAACTCGGGGGCCGACCATCATGCCCGAGGCTGGGCGTTATGGATTTTCAACAGGGCGTGAAGATATTTTCACGCCCATTTTTGGTGCTGGAACAGCCAAAAACAAGGGCTTGCAGCCACGTGCTATTCACTGGTCGGTGAAAACCCTGCGCTCCGCCGTGGCACCTTGGGCGCATCATCGGCGCCTCATCAACCCGACTGGAGACAACAGATGACTGACAAGAAGACCGTCACTTCGCGCCGAGGCATGCTCAAAGGCGCCGCCGTCGCGGCCGGCGCCATGTCCGTGCCCATGATTGCCACCGCGCAGACCACCACGCTGCGCTTCCAGAGCACCTGGCCGGCCAAGGACATCTTCCACGAGTACGCAGGTGATTTCGCGAAGAAGGTCAATGACATGGCCGGCGGTCGTCTGAAGATCGAGGTGTTGCCAGCGGGCTCGGTGGTACCGGCCTTCCAGTTGCTGGACGCGGTGGCCAAGGGCACGCTGGACGGCGGCCACGGCGTGGTCGCCTACTGGTACGGCAAGAACTCCGCCCTGGCCCTGTGGGGCTCCGGCCCGGGCTACGGCATGGACGCCAACATGGTGCTCGCCTGGCACAAGTACGGCGGCGGCAAGGCGCTGATGGAAGAGATCTACAAGAGCCTGAACCTCGACGTGGTCTCCTACCTGTACGGCCCCATGCCTTGCCAGCCATTGGGCTGGTTCAAGAAGCCGGTGTCCAAGGTCACGGACATGAAGGGCCTGAAGTTCCGCACCGTGGGCCTGGCGGTGGACGTGTTCACCGACATGGGCACCGCCGTCAACCCGCTGCCCGGCGGCGAGATCGTGCCGGCGCTGGACCGCGGCCTGATCGACGCGGCCGAATTCAACAACGCCTCCAGCGACCGCGTGCTGGGCTTCCCCGACGTGGCCAAGAACTGCATGCTGCAGAGCTTCCACCAGTCCGGCGAGCAGTTCGAGATCCTGTTCAACAAGACCAAGCTCAACGCCCTGCCTGCCGAACTCAAGTCCATCATCGAGTACGCGTCGGAAGCCTCCAGCGCCGACATGAGCTGGAAGGCCATCGACCGCAACTCGCAGGACTATGAAGCGCTGAAGAAGGGTGGCGTGAAGTTCTACAAGACGCCCGATCCGATCCTGCGCGCGCAGCTGGCTTCGTGGGACAAGACCATTGCCAAGAAGGCGGCCGAGAACCCCTTGTTCAAGAAGGTGCTCGACTCGCAGAAGGCCTTCGCGCAGCGCGCCGGCCAATGGCAGAACGACTACACGGTCGACTTCAAGATGGCCTTCAACCACTACTTCGCCAAGAAGAGCTGATCCCGGCACAGGGGAACGAGGGGCATGGCGCCGGCGCGATGCCCCTCTTTTTTTGCCCGTTTCACCGCGCCGGCTGAGGAATCACGATGCAATCCATCTTGTGGACCATCGATCGGCTGTCCACGCTGATCGGCAAGGTCTTTGCCTGGTGCGCCCTCCTGCTGACGCTGCTGATCAGCTGGGAGGTGTTTTCGCGCTATGTGCTGAACGAACCCCACGCCTGGGTGCTCGACGCCCAGATCATGTTGTACGGCACCATGTTCATGACGGCCGGCGCCTACACCCTGTCCAAGAACGGGCACGTCCGGGGGGACGTGCTCTATGGTTTCTTTCAGCCGCGAACCCAGGCCACCGTGGACCTGGTGCTCTACATCGTGTTCTTCCTGCCCGGCATCGTCGCGCTGACCTGGGCCGGCTGGATCTACGCCGGCGAATCGCTCGCGATCCGCGAACAGACCTTCTCGGCCGACCCCCTGCCGCTGTACCCCTTCAAGTATGTGATTCCGCTGGCGGGCATCACGCTGCTGCTGCAGGGCCTGGTGGAGATCGTGCGCTGCGTCCAATGCATCCAGACCGGCGCCTGGCCGGCGCGTGAAGACGACGTGCAGGAAGTCGACGTCGAAAAACTCAAGGAAATGGTCAACGTGAAAGACGAAGACATCGCCGCACTCGACGCCGTGGTCGTCGCCCAGGAGAAAAAACAATGAAGTTGCGCAAGGAACTCTGGTTCGGCCTCAGCTTCATGGCCCTCATCGTGGTCCTGGCGGCCGTGGTGCTGCTGCGCGCCGAAACCATCACCCAGGGTCACCTGGGCCTGCTGATGCTCTCGCTGGTGGTCGTGGCGATCATGCTGGGCTTTCCCACCGCGTTCACGCTCATGGGCATGGGCATGCTGTTCACCTGGCTGGCCTACGACAGGGACGTCACGCACACGCTGGACCTGATGGTGCAATCGGCCTACAAGACCATGGCCAACGATGTGCTCATCGCCATCCCGCTGTTCGTCTTCATGGGCTACCTCGTGGAGCGCGCGAACCTGATCGAGTCGCTCTTCAAGAGCATGCACCTGGCCATGGCCCGGCTGCCCGGCGCGCTGGCAGTGGCCACGCTGGTGACCTGCACCATCTTCGCCACGGCCACCGGCATCGTCGGCGCGGTGGTGACGCTGATGGGCCTGCTGGCCTTGCCGGCCATGCTGCGCGCCGGCTACAGCGTGCCGCTGGCGGCTGGCGCCATCACGGCGGGGGGCTGCCTGGGCATCCTGATCCCGCCTTCGGTGCTGCTGATCGTCTACGGTGCCACGGCCGGCGTGTCTGTGGTCCAGTTGTACGCTGGCGCGTTTTTCCCCGGGCTGATGCTGGCTTCCCTGTACATCGTGTACGTGATCATCGTGGCCAAGCTCAAGCCGCAATGGGCACCGCCGCTGAGCGCCGAAGAGCGCCAGGTCCACCTGCCCACGTTGACCCAGCGCCTGACCACCGACCCGACCGCCCACGCGGTGCTGGGCTTGCTCAAGGGCCGGCGCAATGCCGATGTGCCCCTGTCGCACCTGCTCAAGCAGATCGGCATGGCCGCGCTGCCCGCGCTGATCTTCGCTGCGGTGATGATCCCGAGCTACCAGGCGGTTACCACGGTGAGAGCCGAGGCGGTGTACGAGATCGAGGAAATCGGCGCCAGCCGCTCCAGCGCCTCCGAAGGCGGTGGCCTGGCCGAGCCCCCGGCCGAAGGGGGCCTGGCCGAACCGCCATCCGAATCGGGCGGCCTGGCCGAACCTCCGGCGGACCCCGATGTGCCCGAGGCCGCTGGCGCCCTGCAACCCCCTCCCGGTGCCGACGCCGCCGCGGCCGAACCCGCCGCTGCGGCGCAAGCAGCGGTCGAAGGGGTCGAGGTGGACGAAGAAATCGCCACGACCCAGCCCGCCCCCACCTGGTGGTGGGTGGTGTTTGCGGTCATGGGCGCGCTCGTCACCCTGTTCTACCTGTTCCTCAGCTTCGCCCGGCTTGAAATCTTCAAGATGCTGCTGGCCTCGTTCTTCCCGCTGGTGCTGCTGATCCTGAGCGTGCTGGGTTCGATCGTGCTGGGCCTGGCGACGCCGACGGAGGCGGCGGCCATGGGGGCGCTGGGCGGCATGCTGCTGGCAGCCGCCTACCGGCGGCTCAACATGGCCGTGCTCAAGGAATCGGTCTACCTGACCGCCAAGACCTCGGCCATGGTGTGCTGGCTGTTCGTGGGCTCGGCGATCTTCTCCGCGGCGTTCGCGCTGTTGGGCGGGCAGGCGCTGGTGGAGCAGTGGGTGCTCAGCATGGAACTCACCAAGATCGAGTTCCTGGTGATGACCCAGATCATCATCTTCCTGCTGGGCTGGCCGCTGGAATGGACCGAGATCATCGTGATCTTCATGCCGATCTTCATTCCCCTGCTGGCCCATTTCGACGTGGACCCGCTGTTCTTCGGCCTGCTGGTGGCGCTGAACCTGCAGACCGCCTTCCTCAGCCCGCCGGTGGCCATGGCCGCCTTCTACCTGAAGGGCGTGGCCCCGCCGCACGTCACGCTGAACCAGATCTTCCTGGGCATGCTGCCGTTCATGGGCATCCAGATCCTGGCCATCGTGCTGCTGTACATGTTCCCCGGCATCGGCCTGTGGCTGCCGCAGCTGCTCTACAAGTGATCTGACGGGTTCGATCCACCCCAGGGGGCGCTTCGGCGCCCCTTCTTTTTTGGGGGAAACGGGTTATATTACGTTTACGTAAACGTCAATTGACCGGATGCGCGAAGAATCGTGTCCGAGCCCCCTAGCTGGAGACCGCATGCCCCGCCCGAACGACGCCTCCCTGCCCTTTCCGCGTGCGGCCCTGCGTGCGGGCAAGAACGGCGCGTGGCGCGGCTGGCAGATCGAGCCTGTGGCCGAGGGCGCGCCGGCCACCAAGGTCTCTCTCAAGAAGCTCAAGCCGGACGCCAAGCCCTTTTCCAGCGGCGACAAGGCGGCCGACCAAGCCAGCGTGCAGGCCATCGCCGAAGAACTCGACGGCTTGCAGGACCTGTTCTACGCCGACCGCCGCTTCAAGCTGCTCGTGGTGCTGCAGGGCACCGACACCGCCGGCAAGGACGGCACCGTGCGAGGCGTGTTCGCACGCACCAGCCCGCTGGGCGTGCACACCGTGGGCTGGAAAGCCCCGACCGAGGTCGAGCGCGACCACGACTACCTCTGGCGCATCCACCAGCAGGTGCCCGGCGCCGGCGAGACCATGGTCTTCAACCGCAGCCACTACGAAGACGTGCTGGTGCCCGTGGTCAACCGCTGGATCACGCCCGCCCAGACCGCTCAGCGCTACGCGCAGATCAATCACTTCGAGCGCCTGCTCGCCGAGACCGGCACCGTGATCCTGAAGTTCATGTTGCACATCGGCAGCGACGAGCAGCGCCAACGCCTGCAGGAGCGCGTGGACGACCCGACCAAACACTGGAAGTTCAGCGAAGGCGACATCGACGTGCGCAAGCAGTGGGCCGACTACCAGCGCGCCTACGAGGCGCTGCTGGCCCGCACCAGCACCCCCTGGGCACCCTGGAACGTGGTCCCCGCCAACTCCAAGACCCACCGCAACCTGATGATCGCGACCATCGTGCGCGACACCCTCAAGGCCCTCGACCTGCGTTACCCGCCGCCCAAGCCCGCCTTGGCCGGCCTGCGCATCGAATGAGGCTTTCCGCCATCCGCCCCCAGAGAGAGACACCATGAGCAACCTCGCCGCCGAGTACCAGGCACTGGCCAACTACCGCCCCACGCACAAGGTGCGTTTCGTCACCGCCGCCAGCCTGTTCGACGGGCACGACGCCGCCATCAACATCATGCGGCGCATCCTGCAGGGCATGGGCGCCGAGGTGATCCACCTGGGCCACAACCGCTCGGTGGACGAGGTGGTCACCGCCGCGCTGCAGGAAGACGCGCAAGGCATCGCCATCAGCTCCTACCAGGGCGGCCATGTGGAGTACTTCAAGTACATGGTGGACCTGCTCAAGAGCCGGGGCGGCGAGCACATCCAGGTGTTCGGCGGCGGCGGCGGCGTGATCGTGCCGGCCGAGATCCGCGAGCTGCAGGACTACGGTGTGACGCGCATCTACAGCCCCGAAGACGGCCAGAAGATGGGCTTGGCCGGGATGATCGGCGAGATGGTGATGCGCTGCGACCGCGACCTCAGCCCCTACGCGCCCAAGGCGCTGGCGGCCATCGAGGGCCAGGGCGAGATGAACTGGCGCGCGCTGGCCCAGCTCATCACGGTGCTGGAGAACGGCAGCGCGGACGCGGCCATCGTCTCCGCCCTGCGCGAGCAGGCCCAGACCAGGAAGGTGCCGGTGCTCGGCATCACCGGCACGGGCGGCGCGGGCAAGTCCTCGCTGACCGACGAGCTCATCCGCCGCCTGCGGCTGGACCAGGACGACCGCCTGCGTGTGGCCGTGATCTCCATCGACCCCTCGCGCCGCAAGAGCGGCGGCGCGCTGCTGGGCGACCGCATCCGCATGAACGCCATCAACCCCTGGGGCCAGGGGCCGCGCGTCTACATGCGCTCGCTGGCCACGCGCGACTTCGGCAGCGAGATCAGCGCCGCCCTGCCCGACGTGATCGCGGCCTGCAAGTGCGCGGGCTTCGACCTGATCGTGGTCGAGACCTCCGGCATCGGCCAGGGCGACGCGGCCATCGTGCCGCACGTGGACCTGCCCATGTACGTCATGACGCCCGAGTTCGGCGCGGCCAGCCAACTCGAGAAGATCGACATGCTGGACTTCGCCGCCTTCGTGGCCATCAACAAGTTCGACCGCAAGGGTGCGCTCGACGCCCTGCGCGACGTGGCCAAGCAGGTGCAGCGCAACCAGGAAGCCTGGAGCACGCCGCCCGACCAGATGCCGGTGTTCGGCACCATGGCCGCGCGCTTCAACGACGACGGGGTGACCGCGCTGTACCAGGCGCTGAAAGTCCGCCTGGGCGACCTCGGCCTGCCGTTGCAGGAGGGTCGGCTGCCCGCCGTGAAGGTGCGCCACAGCACCAACCAGACGCCCATCGTGCCGCCCGCGCGCACGCGTTACCTGGCCGAGATCAGCGACACGGTGCGCGGCTACAAGAAGAAGGCGATCGAGCAGTCGCGCCTGGCGCGCGAGATCCAGCAGCTCAACGCCAGCGCGGCCATGCTGCGCAAGGACAAGCCCGAACGCGCGCGCGCCGCCGAGGCGGTGATCGACCTCGCTCAATTGCGCGAACTCGACCAGGATCCGGCCGCGCGCAAGCTGCTCGCCCAGTGGCCCGACATGCAGAAGGCCTACGCGGGCGACGAGTACGTGGTGAAGATCCGCGACAAGGAGATCCGCACCGCGCTCACCACCAAGAGCCTGTCGGGCACCACCATCCGCAAGGTCGCGCTGCCCAAGTACGAGGACCACGGCGAGATCCTGAAGTGGCTGATGTTGGACAACGTGCCCGGCAGCTTCCCCTACACCGCCGGCACCTTCGCCTTCAAGCGCGAGGGCGAGGACCCCACGCGCATGTTCGCCGGCGAAGGCGACGCCTTCCGCACCAACCGCCGCTTCAAGCTGCTCTCCGAAGGCATGGCCGCCAAACGCCTGTCCACCGCCTTCGACTCGGTCACGCTCTACGGCAACGACCCCGACCCGCGCCCCGACATCTACGGCAAGGTGGGCAACTCCGGCGTGAGCATCGCCACGCTCGAGGACATGAAGGTGCTCTACGGCGGCTTCGACCTCTGCCACCCGGCCACCTCGGTCTCCATGACCATCAACGGCCCGGCGCCCAGCATCCTGGCGATGTTCATGAACACCGCAATCGACCAGAACCTGGAGAAGTTCGAAACCGAGAACGGGCGCCAGCCCACCGCCACCGAGGCCGCCAAGATCCGTGAATGGGTGCTGGCGAACGTGCGCGGCACGGTGCAGGCCGACATCCTCAAGGAAGACCAGGGCCAGAACACCTGCATCTTCTCGACCGAGTTCTCGCTCAAGGTCATGGGTGACATCGCCGAGTACTTCGTGCACCACGACGTGCGCAACTTCTACTCGGTGTCCATCAGCGGGTACCACATCGCCGAGGCCGGCGCCAACCCCATCAGCCAGCTCGCCTTCACGCTCTCCAACGGCTTCACCTTCGTGGAGGCCTACCTCGCGCGCGGCATGCACATCGACGACTTCGCGCCCAACCTGAGCTTCTTCTTCAGCAACGGCATGGACCCGGAGTACACCGTGCTCGGCCGCGTGGCGCGCCGCATCTGGGCCACCTCGATGCGCGACCGCTACGGCGCGAACGAGCGCAGCCAGAAGCTGAAGTACCACGTGCAGACCAGCGGCCGTTCCCTGCACGCGCAGGAGATCCAGTTCAACGACATCCGCACCACGCTGCAGGCGCTGATCGCGATCTACGACAACTGCAACAGCCTGCACACCAACGCCTTCGACGAGGCCATCACCACCCCCACCGAAGACTCGGTGCGCCGCGCGATGGCGATCCAGCTCATCATCAACCGCGAGTGGGGCCTGGCCAAGAACGAAAACCCCAACCAGGGCGCCTTCATCATCGACGAGCTCACCGAGCTGGTGGAAGAGGCCGTGCTGCAGGAGTTCGAGAAGATCGCCGAACGCGGCGGCGTGCTGGGCGCGATGGAGACCGGCTACCAGCGCGGCAAGATCCAGGACGAGTCCATGCACTACGAGATGCTCAAGCACACCGGCGAGTACCCGATCGTGGGCGTGAACACCTTCCGCAACCCGCACGGCGACCTCACGCCCGAGACGCTGGAGCTCGCGCGCTCGACCGACGACGAGAAGCAGAACCAGCTCAAGCGCCTGGCCGACTTCCACGCGCGCCATGCCCACGAGTCGCCCGCCATGCTGCAGCGCCTGCGCCAGGCCGTGATCGAGAACGGCAACGTGTTCGAGGTGCTGATGGACGCGGTTCGCGTGTGCTCGCTCGGCCAGATCACCAGCGCGCTGTTCGAGGTGGGTGGGCAGTACCGCCGCAACATGTGAGCCTCGGGCCTCGCGGCCCCAGGTTCACATCGGGTTCGCCAGCGGCAGGTTGAGCAGCAGGTTCTGCGGCTTGAGCTTGAGCAGGCCATCGGGCCCCATGGCCAGGCCCAGGTAGACCGGCTTGCCGCGCACGTCGGCACGCATGTCCTGCGGGTCGGCAAAGCTCAGCCGGAACAGGCTGATCAGCCGGCGCTGGCGCTCGGGGTCCACCTCGTTGCCCAGGTAGAGGTCGTTGAGCAGCGCGGTCGAGGCCACATCCAGCCCCACATGCCAGCGCCAGGACGGGTCTTCCACCCGTGACTCGGGCTGGATCTTCACGGCCACGCCGTGGAAATGGCGCACCCACTTCTCCAGCACCGATGCCAGCGCCTTCAGACCCGAGCGGGAGCGTGCCATGGTGAGCGTGAGCCCATGCGGCAATTCGTTCTGGATTTCGTGCGTGAGGTCGAGCACGAAGTTGAAGCGCCCAGCCCCCTCCCGGCTGCGCAGGTAACGCGGCGCGTTGTCGTCGCCCAGCACCTCGATCTGCGTGGCCGGCAGGGCCGCGCCGCCCTGCACCAGCAGGCGCCCCAGCTCGCCCAGGCCACCGGTTTCATTGAGCAGGTCCAGCACCTCGCTGTCGCCGCTGAGCACGCGGCCGTCCTGCACGCTCACGCGCTGGCGGCGAAACAGCATCTCGGCCGCGCGCCAGGCCCAGGCGTCGGGCTCGTCCTCCAGCAGGCGGCACACCAGGGCCTGCACCACCAGGTCCAGGAACAGCGGCGGGATCTGGATGGCGCCGGCCTGGAAGAAGCCGGCGTAGGCGGCTTCGAGCGAGCCGGCGGCGATCACCGCGTCCCGGAAGCCCAGGAACAGGCGGTGGTTGGCGCGCGCGTCGTCGTCCTCGAAGGCGCCCAGCTCGGCTGCCGTCACGGCGCGCGTGGGCGCGGCCATCAAGGCAGCGTGCAGCGCGCGCTCGGCTGCACAGGATTCCTCAACCAGCGCGAGTTCCGGGCGCTGGAGCCAGAGCCGCCAGTAGCCGTCGGTGGGGCTCAGCCAGCCGCGCGCATCGCGGTTGAGCAGTTCGTGGCCGCAGGACGACCAGATGGGGAGTGAAGAGGCGTCGGACATGAAGAAAACCCGCTGCGCGGGGGCGCGTGGCGGGTTGGGAGTCGAGGGGTGAACGCATTGTCGTTCACCTGCGGCGGCGCCGGGGCGCCGCGGGTTCAGGGTGCGGCCTGCAAGGCGCCGGCTTTGCGGCTGCCCGTGATCGCCCGCGAGGCGTAGGGCGCGGGCGCATCGCGCGTGTAGGTCGCATCCGGCACGCCGGGCAGCGCGATCAGGGCCTGCAAGGCTGCGTTGGGCCAGAAGTTCGGGCTGCTGATGCTGGTGGCACCCGCCAGGTTGCTCGCCACCGAGCTCACGTTGTTGGACTGCGAGGCGTTGCCCGCGACGTAACCGCCCGTGATCGCGGTCTGGTTGCCGGTGCCCGCGAACAGGTTGGCCGTAAGCGTGACCGACGAGGTGCCGCTGGCGATGGCCAGGAAGGCGCCGCCCGAGCGGGTGATGGTCACGGTGTTGTGCACGGCCTCGAAGGTGTTGGTCGGGTTCGACAGGCCTTCGGCCCCGTAGGAGATGGCATTGGGGTTGCTCGCCTGCGGGCCCTTGTGAAACAGGTTGCCCTTCAGGACTACCTTGCCGCCGTTGGGGAAGTCGGCCAGGTAGCTCGACGTGCCCGTGGGCCCGTCCATGAAGTAGCTGTTCTGGATGATGGACTCGCGCGCCCGGCTCTTGAGGTTGTGGCCGACCATGGCCTCGTGGAAATAGCTGGAGTTCACCGTCAGCCGGTCGATCTGGTTGACGTAGATGTTGTGCGTGTAGCCATCGCCCAGGCCGTTGCGCGCGAACTCCGAACTTTCAATGGTGATGGTGGCCGAACCGGCGTTGGCGAGGATGCCGTTCTGGTTGTCGTAGAAGCCGCTGTTGAGGATGCGCAGGTCGCCCGTGTGCTCGGCGCGGATGCCGGCGCCGTTCTGGTCGGGCACCGTGGTGTCGCGGAACTCGATGTTGTCGATGGTGATGTTCGCGCCCGACACCACCCACAGGCCCTTGCCCCGGGCGTTGTTGCCGTTGGCGAACAGGCGCGCGCGGCTGCCCACGCCGCAGATGGTGAGGTTGTTGACGGTCCAGGAAGCGACGTCGCCCCGGTAGTCGCCGCCCGCGATCTTGATCACATCGCCGGCCTGCGCCACCGCGGCCGCCGCGCTGGGCATGGCGTAGGTCTTGCCAGGGCCCACCTGAAGCACGCGGCCCGGTGCGGTGTCGCAAGCCGCGCCGGCCGACAAGGGAGGCGCCGGCGATGGCGTGGCGCTGCCGCCCCCTCCGCCACCACCGCCTGACGGGCTGTCGCCACTACCGCCGCCGCC
>NZ_JBYTAE010000024.1:0-64672 GCF_058787875.1 Hydrogenophaga sp. FW305-3-2-15-A-LB1
CTCCCACCCACCATCGAAAGGAAACCGATGACCTTCCCCACGCCCACCCCTCTGTGGCGCACCCTGCTCGGCGGCGGCCTCATGGCCCTCGCCCTCACGGGCCCGGCCCAGGCGCAGAACCTGCCCGGCAAAGGCATTGCCGTGCAGCCGCTGCAAAGCTCCATCGCCGAAGAGACCTTCCAGACCCTGCTGGTGTCGCGAGCGCTGGCCAAACTGGGTTACGACGTGAAGCCGATCAAGGAAGTGGAGTACCCGACCGCCCACGTGGCCATCGCCAACGGCGACGCCACCTTCATGGCCGACCACTGGGATCCGCTGCACGCGGACTTCTACAAGAACGCCGGCGGCGACGCCAAGCTCTACCGCCAGGGCGCCTACTCGCCCGGCGCGGCCCAGGGCTACCTGATCGACCGCAAGACCGCCGAGGCTCACAAGATCACGCGCGTGGACCAGCTCAAGGACCCGGCGATCGCCAAGCTGTTCGACCACAACGGCGACGGCAAGGCCGACCTGACCGGCTGCAACCCCGGCTGGGGCTGCGAGGCGGTGATCGAACACCACCTCGACGCCTACAAGCTGCGCGACACGGTGACGCACCAGCAGGGCAGCTACGCCGCGCTGATCGCCGACACCATCACGCGCCTCAAGCAGGGCCAGCCGGTGCTGTACTACACCTGGACGCCCTACTGGGTCAGCGGCGTGCTGCGCCCCGGCCAGGAAGTGGTGTGGCTGCAGGTGCCGTTCTCCTCACTGCCGGGGGAGCAAAGCAAGCTCGACACCCAGCTGCCCAACGGCCAGAACTACGGCTTCGTGCTCAACACGCAGCGCATCGTGGCCAACCGGCAGTTCACCGAGCAGAACCCGGCGGCCGCGCGGCTGTTCGAGGTGATGGCGCTGCCGGTGGCCGACATCAACGCCCAGAACCTGCGCATGCGCGAAGGCCAGAACAAGCCGCAGGACGTGGAGCGCCACACCGACGCCTGGATCAAGGCCCACCAGAAGACCTTTGACGGCTGGATCTCGCAGGCCCTGTCGGCTGCGAAACGCTAAGGCGCCGACACCCCCTGAAAAAGCCCGGCCTGCCGGGCTTTTTCATGCGCTCAACGCGCGAGCAAGCCGATCACCAGCGCGTTGGCGAGGTCGATGAAGAACCCGCACACCAGCGGCACCACGATGAAGGCCCGGGGCGCCGCGCCGTAGGCCCGCACCACCGCGCTCATGTTGGCGATGGCGGTGGCGGTCGAGCCCAGCGCGATGCCGCCGAAGCCCGAGCAGATGACGGCCGCTTCGTAGTCGCGCCCCATGAAGCGGAACACGACGAAAGCCGTGAACGCCACCGCGAGCAGCACCTGCAGCGTCATGGTCACGGCCATGAAGCCCAGCACCGGTTCCAGCTCCCACAGGCGCAGGCCCATGAGCGCCATGGTGAGGAACAGGCCGAGGCTCAGGTCGGAGATCAGCGCCACCCCCAGCCGCATGCTCGGCCAGTTCCACAGACGACCGCCTTCGGGGGCCAGCCACTGCCCGGCGCTGCGCAGGCCGATGCCCGCCATCAGGCAGCCCACGAAGGCCGGCAGGTGCAGCCCGGTGAGCGCGACCAGCTCGTTGACGCCCTGCCCCAGCATCAGGGCCAGGTTGAGCCAGAGCAAGGCCATCAGCACGCCGTGGTAGTCGAGCCGCAGGTGGGCTTCGTCCTGGTAGCGCGTGCCGACCTCCACGTCGGCCGCGCCCGAGGGCACGATGCGGTGGCGGCGCATCAACCACGCCGCCAGCGGCCCGCCCACCAGGCAGGCCGCGATCATGCCCACCATGTTGGCCGCCAGGCCCAGCTCGCCCGCGTTGGCGATGCCCAGGCGGTCGACGAAGTGCGGCGTCCAGGCCAGCGTGGTGCCGACCCCACCGGTGAGCGAGATCGAGCCGGCCATGAGGCCCGCGCGCGCGTCCATGCCGAACGCGCTGGCCGCCGCCATGCCGACCCCGTTCTGCAACAGCATGAAGCCGATGGCCAGCACCAGCAGCACCACCAGCGAGCGCCCGCCCTGGCGCAGCGTGCGCACGTCCGTGCCCAGGCCGATGGCGGCGAAGAAGTACAGCAGCAGCATGTCCCGCGCGCCGAGCTCGAACACCACCCGCACATCCAGCGTGTAGTACAGGGTGCAGACGACCAGCGCGCACACCACCCCACCCACCACGGCCTCCGGGATGTTGTAGCGCTGCAGCCAGGCGTGGCGCTGAGTGAGCCACTTGCCGACGAAGAGCAGCAGGATGGCGAGCGTGAAGCTGGCGAAAGGATCGACGAGGAAGCTGGTGCGCCAGGGGAACGGGATCATGGCGCCATGGTAGCGGTCAACGCCCCGTCATCTTCTCCGGCACCACCCACTGGTCGAACTGCTCGGCCGTCACGTGGCCCAGCGCCAGCGCGGCCTCGCGCAGCGTGGTGCCCTCCTTGTGCGCCTTCTTGGCGATCTGCGCGGCCTTGTCGTAGCCGATGTGCGTGTTCAGCGCGGTCACGAGCATGAGCGAGCGGTCCACCAGCTCGGTGATGCGGGCTCGGTTGGGCTCGATGCCCACGGCGCAGTGGTCGTTGAAGCTCTTCATGCCGTCGGCCAGCAGGCGCACGCTCTGCAGAAAGTTGTGCGCCACCATGGGGCGGAACACGTTGAGCTCGAAGTTGCCCGAGGCGCCGCCGAAGTTGATCGCCACGTCGTTGCCGAACACCTGTGCCGCCAGCATGGTCACGGCCTCGCTCTGGGTCGGGTTGACCTTGCCGGGCATGATGGACGAGCCGGGCTCGTTCTCGGGGATGCTGAGTTCGCCGATGCCGCTGCGCGGACCGCTGGCGAGCCAGCGCACGTCGTTGGCGATCTTCATGAGGCTGGCCGCGAGCGTCTTGAGCGCGCCGTGCGCGTGCACCAGGGCGTCGACGCTGGCCATGGCCTCGAACTTGTTGGGCGCGGTGACAAAGGGCAAGCCGGTGAGCCGGGCCAGCTCGGCCGCCACCTGCTCGGCATAGCCCTTGGGCGCGTTCAGGCCGGTGCCCACCGCCGTGCCGCCCAGCGCCAGTTCGCACAGGTGCGGCAGGGCCGCCCGCACATGCGCCTCGCCGTGCGCGAGCTGCGCCACCCAGCCCGAGAACTCCTGCCCCAGCGTGAGCGGCGTGGCGTCCTGCAGGTGGGTGCGGCCGATCTTGACGATGCCGTCGAAGTCGCGCGCCTTCTTCTCCAGCGTGCCGCGCAGCAGCGCCAGCGCCGGCAGCAGGCGGTGCGTGAGGGCTTCCACCGCCGCCACGTGCATGGCGGTCGGGAACACATCGTTGCTCGACTGGCTGCGGTTCACATCGTCGTTGGGGTGCACCAGGCGCCCTTCGCCGCGCTCGCCGCCCAGCAGCTCGCTGGCGCGGTTGGCCAGCACCTCGTTCACGTTCATGTTGGTCTGCGTGCCCGAGCCGGTCTGCCAGACCACCAGCGGGAACTCCACCTCGTGGCCGCCGGCGATCACCTCGTCGGCCGCTTTCGCGATGGCCTGGGTCTTTTTCTCGTCCTGCAGGCCCAGCGCGTGGTTGACCACGGCCGAGGCGCGCTTGACCTGCGCCAGGGCGCGGATCATCTCGCGCGGCTGGCGCTCGCCCGAGATGTCGAAGTTCTGCAGCGAGCGCTGCGTCTGGGCGCCCCAGAGGCGGTCGGCCGGGACGTCGATGGGACCGAAGGTGTCGCGTTCGGAGCGGGTGGCCGGGCGGGTGTTCATGGTGTGGCGTGACCTGTCAAAATAGAGGGCTGGAAAAGCCAAGCCCCAAGGCCCTCCAGCATAGCTCCAAATAAAAGCAATTCTCATCTGATGGCCACTTGACGCCTTGCCCCGGCCGCCGACGCGATTTGCCCCCTACGCCCACGACACCATGACGACCACCATCCGCCAGGCCGACCTCATCGAATCCATCGCGGCCGCGCTGCAGTACATCAGCTACTACCACCCGGCCGACTACATCGCCCACCTGGCCCGCGCCTACCAGCGCGAGCAGAGCGCCGCCGCGAAGGACGCGATCGCGCAGATCCTCACCAACAGCAAGATGAGCGCCACCGGCCAGCGCCCGATCTGCCAGGACACCGGCATCGTCAACGTGTTCCTCAAGGTCGGCATGAACGTGCGCTGGGAAGGCTTCACCGGCGGCCTGGAAGACGCCATCAACGAAGGCGTGCGCCGCGGCTACAACCACCCCGACAACACGCTGCGCGCCTCCGTCGTGGCCGACCCGCAGTTCGCCCGCAAGAACACCAAGGACAACACGCCCGCCGTGATCTTCACCGAGCTGGTGCCCGGCGACACCGTGGAAGTGACCGTGGCCGCCAAGGGCGGCGGCAGCGAGAACAAGAGCAAGATGATCATGCTCAACCCCGGCGACTCGGTGGTCGACTGGGTGCTCAAGACCGTGCCCACCATGGGCGCCGGCTGGTGCCCGCCGGGCATGCTGGGCATCGGCATCGGCGGCACGGCCGAGAAGGCGGTGCTGATGGCCAAGGAAAGCCTGATGGACGACATCGACATGTACGAGCTGCAGGCCAAGTCGGCCAAGGGCGAGAAGCTCGACCAGGTCGAGGAACTGCGCCTGGAGCTGTACGAGAAGGTCAACGCCCTGGGCATCGGCGCGCAAGGCCTGGGCGGCCTGACCACCGTGCTCGACGTCAAGATCAAGATGTACCCCACGCACGCGGCCAGCAAGCCCGTGGCCATGATCCCCAACTGCGCGGCCACGCGCCACGCGCACTTCGTGATGGACGGCAGCGGCCCGGTCTACCTGGACGCGCCGAGCCTGGACCTCTGGCCCAACGTGAACTGGGTGCCCGACACGCAGAAGAGCAAGCGCGTCGACCTCAACACGCTGACCAAGGAAGAAGTCGCCAGCTGGAAGCCCGGCGACACCCTGCTGCTCAACGGCAAGATGCTCACGGGCCGCGACGCGGCGCACAAGCGCATCAAGGACATGCTGGCCAAGGGCGAGAAACTGCCGGTGGACTTCACCAACCGCGTGATCTATTACGTCGGCCCGGTCGACCCGGTGCGCGACGAGGCCGTGGGCCCGGCCGGCCCCACCACCGCCACCCGCATGGACGGCTTCACCGAAATGATGCTGGCCGAGACCGGACTGATCGCGATGATCGGCAAGTCCGAGCGCGGCCCGGTCGCCATCGAGGCCATCAAGAAGCACAAGAGCGCCTACCTCATGGCCGTGGGCGGTGCGGCCTACCTGGTCTCCAAGGCCATCAAGACCGCGAAGGTGCTGGGTTTCGCCGACCTGGGCATGGAGGCCATCTACGAATTCGACGTGGTCGACATGCCCGTGACCGTGGCCGTGGACGCGGGCGGCACCAGCGCGCACATCACCGGCCCGGCCGAGTGGCAGAAGCGCATCGCCACCGGCGAGTTCAAGGGCATCGAGGTCGCCGCCGCTTGAAAACCGTCGGGGTGTTCGACAGCGGGGTCGGCGGCCTGAGCGTGCTGCGCGCCCTGCTCGCCGAGCTGCCGGGCACGCGCTTCGTCTACGCCGCCGACAGCGCGCACGCGCCCTACGGCGAGCGCACGGCGCAGGACGTGTCGGCGCGCACGCACCGCATCACCGCCCAGCTGCGCGAGCAGCACGGCATCGACGCCCTGGTGGTCGCCTGCAACACCGCCACGGCCCACGCCATCGACGACCTGCGCAAGGCCTACCCTGACATGCCCATCGTGGGCGTGGAACCTGCCCTCAAGCCCGCCGCCGCCCTGAGCCGCAGCGGCGGCATCGGCGTGCTGGCCACGCGCGGCACGCTCGAGAGCGCGCGTTTCGCCCAGCTGCGCGACCGGCTGATCGCCGCCGCGCCCCGTCCCCTGCGGTTCATCAGTCAGCCCTGCGATGGCCTGGCGGCGGCCATCGAGCGACACGAGCTGCCCACCATCGAGGCCTTGAGCACGCGCTATGTGCAAGAACTGCTGCAAGGCCCCCAAGGCGACCACCCCATCGACACCCTGGTGCTCGGTTGCACGCACTACCCGTTCGCGGCCGAGCTGCTGGGCCGCCTGTGCGGCCCCGATGTGACGCTGGTGGACACGGGCGCCCCCGTCGCGCGCCGCACCCGCGATGTGCTGGGCCTGCCCCTGCTCCCGGACGCGCCCACCGTGCCGCCCTTGCTGCTGTCCAGCGGCAACCCCTCGGCCCTGGCCCAGGCCGCCCAGCGCTGGCTGGGCCTGGCGGTCGAAGCGCGAAGCCTCTAGGCCTGCAGCGCGGCAGCGCGCCCGCGCTGCATGTTCACCGGCACCAGCAAGGCCAGGCCGATCACGAACAGCACCGCCGTGAAGCCGATGGCCAGGCGCTGGTTGCCCCCGGTCATCCAGGTGATGGCGCCATAGCTCAGCGGGCCGATGATGCTGGCCACCCGCGTGGCGAAGGTCCACAGGCCGAAGAACTCGGCCAGTTGCGCCGGTGGCGCCAGCATGCCGGCCATGGCACGGCCCGAAGACTGGCTCGCGCCCATGCACACGCCCGAGATGGCCGCGGCGTACCAGAAGCCGCCCTTGGTGGTGGTGAGCGCCGCGATGATGCAGGTCGCCACCCAGCCCACCAGCGTGATGCCCAGCGCCAGCTTGTGGCCCAGGCGGTCCTGCCAGTAGCCGAAGGCCAGAGCCCCGAGCGCGGCCGCGATGTTGAGCACGAAGATCAGCACCATGGTCTCCTGCTGCACGAAGCCGATCACCTGCTCCGCGTAGATCGCCGCCAGGGTGATGGCCACCGCCACGCCGCCCTGGTAGGCCGCCACGCAGGCCAGCAGCCACATGAAATCGCGGTAACGGCGCGCCTGCTGGAAGGTGCGGTGCAGCTGGCGCAGCGATTCGCGCCACCCCGCCGCGCCGGCGGGCCCGGTCTGGGGCTGGGCGCGCTCGCGCAGGAATCCGAGCGTGAACAGCGCCGCCACGGCGAACACCGCCGCCGTGATCCCCATCGTCACCGGCACGAACTGCTCGGCTTTCTGGCCCTGCGCCTGGGCCCAGAGCACATAGCCCAGGCTCAGCCCCAGCGCCAGCATGCCGCCCACGTAGCCCAGGCTCCAGCCCCAGCCGCTCACCCGCCCCATGGCCTCGGGTTTCGCCAGCTCGGGCAGGAACGCGGCAATGAGCGACTCGCCCCAGGCAAAGAACACGTTGGACACGACGATGAGCACCATGCCCAGCACCACCGCTCCCGGCCCCACCAGGCCCAGCGCGGCCGTGGCCAGCACACAGCCCAGCGTGGTCATCATGAGCAGCCGCTTCTTGGCCGCGTGGCGGTCCGCCCACGCGCCCATGGCGGGGATGGTGAACATCACGATCAGGTGCGAAATGCTGAGCGCCAGCGTCCAGGCGAAGGTCGCCCATTCGGCGCCACCGGCCACCGCCCCCACGAAATAGGCCGCGAACACCGCGGTGATCACCACCGTGGTGTAGCCGGAGTTCGCGAAGTCGAACATCGCCCAGCCGAACACCTCGCGCTTGCGCACGCCGGGATTCAGGGCATCGGTGGAGAAAAAGGCCATGGGGACTCCAGAGGGCGAGGCCAGGTGCTCGCGCTCTGAAGTCTATTACGCGGCCGTGACCGGGCCGTCAGTGCAGGTGGCGCGGCTTGCGCGGGCCACCGTGCGAGGGGCCGCCATGGCCGCGCGGCGGTTTGCCCAGCTGCATCGAATTCACCAGCGACTCGAAGCGCTGGTTGAAGAGCTTGTCGATCGCGCCCACGACGTCGCCCAGTTCGGCCTGGTCGAAGTGGCGCTCCATGACGTGCAGCACGTCCTGCACCAGCAGGTCGCGTTGCACCTGCATGATGGCGGCCGGCGTGGGGCCCACGAAGCACATCAGGAAGTCGTCGCGCGCTTCCTCGTCGGGCGCACCCTCTTCTTCGTCGTACTCGGCGTCGTAGAACGACACTTCCAGCGGTGCCCCGGCCGACGCGATGTCGTTCAGGCCCATGCAGGCCTCCTCGATCACCTGGCGGAAATCCTCGTCGCCCGGCACCGTCCAGCAGATCTGCAGCACATGGGCCTCGGCGTCGAAACGGATGCCCGGCTCGTCTTCGTAGCTGCTCTCGGCCGCCGCCGCCAGCGAGCGGGCGCCCGCGTACTGCCACAAGGGTTTGAGCGCATCCTGGATCTGGCCGTAGGCCACATCCTCGCGCAACGGCACGTCGCCGTGCACGTGGATCTCGAAGGGCGCGTTGTATCGGGTCATGGAAAACTCACTGTAGCGGCGAAACCGCAAAAAACCTAGAGGTGGTGCCTCGAAGCGGACTCGAACCGCTAAGTCTCGCGACGGGGGATTTTAAGTCCCCTGTGTTTACCAATTTCACCATCGAGGCCCAATGGCCAATTGTGGCAGGTTGAAAAACGCCGGCCCCGCCAACGCGGGGTTGGCGGGGCCGGCGCTCCCGCGAGGATTTCTTAAAAGTCGTTATCCATCAACCACTTAGCGGGCCTCAGACCTTGAACACCGCGACGATCTCCGCCAGCCGGCTGGCCTGGCTCTTGAGGCTGTCGGCCGCGGCGGCGCTTTCTTCCACCAGGGCGGCGTTCTGCTGCGTGACCTGATCGAGCTGGTTCACCGCGTCGCTGACCTGGCTGATGCCCTGCGACTGCTCCACGCCGGCCGCGCTGATCTCGGTGATCATGTCCGTCACGCGCTTGACCTGCGAGACGATGTTCTCCATGTTGCGGCCCGCGTCGTCGGCCAGCCGCGAGCCGGCTTCCACCTTCTCCACGCTCTCGTTGATCAGGAGCTTGATTTCCTTGGCCGCGCCCGCGCTGCGCTGCGCCAGGTTGCGCACCTCGCCAGCCACCACCGCGAAACCCCGGCCCTGCTCACCGGCGCGCGCCGCTTCCACCGCGGCGTTCAGCGCCAGGATGTTGGTCTGGAACGCGATGCCGTCGATCACGCCGATGATGTCGGCGATCTTCCTGGAACTCTCGGTGATGTCCTGCATGGTGCCCACCACCTGCCCCACCACGTCGCCGCCCTGCACGGCCGCCTCGCTGGCGGTCGTGGCCAGCTGGTTGGCCTGGCGCGCGGTCTCCGAGTTCTGGCGCACCGTGGAGGTGAGTTCTTCCATCGAGGCTGCGGTCTGTTCGAGGTTGCTCGCCTGTTCTTCGGTGCGCTGGCTCAGGTCGTTGTTGCCGATCGCGATCTGCGAGCTGCCGGTGGCGATCGACTCGGAGCTGGAGCGCACGTTGCTCACGATGTTGAGCAGGCTGGTGTTCATGGCCTTGAGCGCGTTCAGCAGTTGCCCGGTTTCGTCGGTGCTGGTGACTTCGATGCGCGAGGTCAGGTCGCCGGCGGCCACGGTCTCGGCCACGCGGACGGCCTCGTTCAGCGGCCGCGTGATGGAGCGGCTGATCACCAGGCCCAGCACCATGCCGATGCCCACGGCGGCGGCGATGAGGGCCAGCATCATCGTCAGGCTCGTTGCGTAAAGCTGGTCCGTCAGGTCGTTGGCCTTGCTGGCCGCGCCTTCCTTCATGCGGGAGAGTTCGGTGAACAGGTTGTCCACCTTGGTGGACTCGATGCGGGCGTCGTCCAGCGCCTTGGTCAACGCCTCGCTGCGGGTGGACAGCAGGGCGTCCTGCGCGGCCAGGCTGAGCGCGGTGTTCAGGTGCTGGCGGTAGGCGGCCAGCGAGGCTTCGGCCTCGGCAAACATGTCCTTGGCCTTGGGCGAATAGAACAGGGGCGCGGCCTTGTCCAGCAACTCGTCGGCGGCGGTCAGGCTCTTTTCCAGGGTCGCCTTGTGGGCCGCGCGCTCTTCCTCGGTGGTGGCCAGCATGAAGTTGGAGCGGGCGCGCCCGGCATAGATCAGGTTGATGTTGGCTTCCTTGATGTGGGAGAGGCCCATCAGCTCAAGGGTGTACATCTTGGTGGCCTCGTCGTTGATCTTCGACATGTTGAGGATGCCGATGCCGCCCACCAGGGCGCAGATGGTGCAGATGACGAGAAAGGCGGCGATCAGGCGAGGGCCGACCTTCAAAGACTGGATGAAATTCACGTTTTTCTCGGGGTTGATGGCCAGAGTCGGCCGGTGGATGCAGCGCCGTCAGCGCCGATATTCAGAAGTTGATCCGCCAACTATCGGCGCCGCTTCGGGCGTCTTGAGGAAAGAAAGCGCCTTCATCCGCCGTGCGGTCGCGGTGCATACCTTTCGCCTCATTCCCCGCGGAAAACGCGCCGTCGCTGGCGCCGCAGGAGGCTTCAACGCCGGGTTTTCAGCCTGTTGACCTGGGTCGGCCGCGCCCTCGCCCCTCGATACTTTCTTCACCCCAAGCCCTTACGCCACCGCGCCCATGAACAGCTCCATGCTTTTGAACATCCAGAGCAGCCTTGCGCAGATCAAGGCCAGTGAGTCGCACATCGCCGAGGCGTTGCCGCTCGGCGGGGGCCAGGGCGCCCGCTCGTTCACCGACCACATCGGCGGCCTGATCCGCTCGGTGGACGACAAGGGCCACGAGGCCCAGGCCATGGTGAGCGCGGTCGAGACGGGCCAGAGCGACAACCTGGTGGGCGCCATGCTCAAGAGCCAGGAAGCCTCGCTCAACTTTCAAATGATGATGCAGGTGCGCAACAAGGTCGTTTCGGGCCTGGACGACCTCATCAAGCTGCCGATCTGAGCCGCATGCCCGCGACCACGAAGATCATCGGGCCCGCCCGCGGGGCGCTCATGACGGTGATCGACACCTGCGAGCTGGGCCGCCCCGTTCACGTGCTCGACCGTTTTTGCCAGGTCCTCCACGCCGACCTGGCGGCCGCCGTGGAAAGCCTCTTCGCCACCCGCACCGCACCGGGCTTCCAGCTGGGGCGCATCGAGCATTCGCGCCGGGTCCATCCGCACAGGCCCCTGCGCTGGTTCCTGTTCGACACGGCCGCCGGCCGCCTGGGTTTCTCCATCGATCGCCAGGCCGCGCTCGCGCTGCTGGCCCGCCGCCTGGGCATGAGCAACTGGAGCCAGCTGGATCAGGAAATGCTGCAGCGCTCGGAGACCGCCACCGAACAGCGGCTCGCCGCGCAGGTGGGCAAGCGCCTCGTGCAGTGCCTCTCGGCGCGCCTGCTCAGCGGCTTGCAGGAGCGCGCCGCCACGGACACCGCACCGGCCGTGCTCGACACCGAGCGCCATGGCTTCGGCGGCCCCACCGATGCCCAGGCCCTGTTCCTGGGCTGCGACCTGCTCGACGCGCAGGGCCGCCCCATGGGCCGGCTGAACTGGGTGCTGGAAGACAGCGCCCTGGACGCCCTGCTGCGCGCCCTGGCGCCACCCCGGCGCAAGCCCGCGAAAAAACCCATCGACCCGACCACCCTGCGCCGGCAGCTGCCCATGCTGCTCGACGTGCGGTTGCTGGAGAAGCCGCTGTCGCTGGGCGACGTAATGGCGCTGCGGCCTGGCAGCGTGCTGCCGGTCGACCTCGGCCTGGCCACCGTGCGCATCCAGGACAGCCCGGTGCTCAAGGCCAGCGTGGTCGAGCACGGCGGCAAGCTCTGTCTAACCTCCCTCCAAGAAGTCTGAACCGCCATGGAAAACCTCACCGCGCCCCTCCCAGCCGACGCCGCCGGCGGCATCGACGAACTGCTGTCCTACATGGACGGCCCGGCCGAGAAACCCGCGGCGGAACCGGTGGCTTTCGAGGCCCCGGCGCCCCGGCTGGGCATGGGCAGCCTCATGCGCAAGATCCCGGTCACGCTCACGCTGGAGCTGGGTTCGACCCGGGTGTCGCTGGAAGACCTGGCGCACCTGAGCACCGACAGCGTGGTCGAACTCGATGCGCTGGCTGGCGAGCCGCTGACCATCAAGGTCAATGGCGTGTCCATCGGCAAGGCCGTGGTGGTGATCTCCGGCGAAAACTACGGCCTGAAAGTGGTCGAGATCTCCGACCTGAACCTGGACAGCCTGGCCGCATGACGCCACGCGCCCTTCGACCCGGCGCCCTGCTCCTGGGCGCCGTCACGCTGGCCGCGCTCACGGGGCTGGCGCCCACCGATGCGCTGGCGCAGGCGGGGAGTCAAGGGCTGCAGATCTTCAGCAGCAACACCAGCGGCGGCACCACCGACTACACGGTTCGCACGCAGATCCTGATCATCATGACGCTGCTGGGTCTGCTCCCGGCCATGATGCTCATGATGACCAGCTTCACCCGCTTCGTCATCGTGCTCTCGCTGCTGCGCCAGGCGCTGGGCCTGCAGCAGGGCCTGCCCAACCGCATCATCACCGGCATCGCGCTCATCCTCACCCTGCTGGTGATGCGGCCGGTGGGCGAGCGCATCTGGACCGATGCCCTGCAGCCCTACGACGAGGGCAGGATCACCCTGGCCCAGGCGCTGAAGAACGCCGAGGCGCCGCTCTCGCGCTTCATGCTCGCGCAGACCAGCAAGCCCGCGCTCGAACAGATCGCCACCCTGGCCGGCGCGCCGGCCGTCACCGACCCCGCGCTGCACCCCTTCACCGTCAAGCTCGCCGCCTTCGTGCTCAGCGAGCTCAAGACGGCTTTCATGATCGGCTGCATGCTGTTCATCCCCTTCCTGGTCATCGACCTGGTGGTCTCGTCCGTGCTGATGGCCATGGGCATGATGATGCTGTCCCCGCTGGTGATCTCCCTGCCGCTCAAGCTGCTGCTGTTCGTGCTGGTGGACGGCTGGACGCTGACGGTCAACACGCTGGTGACCAGCGTGCGCGCCATCTGAAGGGACTTCGTCGTGACCCCCGAAATCGCCGTCGAACTGGTCGCCGAGTGCCTGAAGCTGGTGGTGGTGCTGGTCACGCTGCTCATCGGCCCCAGCCTGGTCGTGGGCGTGGTGGTGAGCCTGTTCCAGGCCGCCACGCAGATCAACGAGCAGACGCTGAGCTTCCTGCCCCGCCTGATCGTGACGCTGCTGGCCATCATCTTCATGGGGCAGTGGCTGGCGGGCAAGCTCATGGACTACTGCATCGCCATCTTCGAACGCGCCGCGCAGCTGGCGATCTGACGTGAGCCCCATGGAGCCGGTCTTCGGTCAACTGCTGGCCACGCTGCTGGCGATGTGGTGGCCTTTCGTGCGGCTGCTGGCCATGCTGTCCTTCATGCCGGTGGTGGGCGAGAACATGGTGCCGATCACCGTGCGCGTGCTGCTGGCGCTGGCGCTGGCCGTGGTGCTGCTGCCGGTGGCGCAGCCCCCAGTGCCGATCACCCCCTTCTCCCTGCTCGGCATCGTCACCACCATCGAGCAGGTGGTGATCGGCCTGATCATCGGCCTGTGTTTCCAGCTCATCATGGCGGTCTTCACCCTGCTGGGCTTCATGGCCTCGTCGCAGATGGGCCTGTCCATGGCGGTCATGAACGACCCCATGAGCGGCGTGTCCTCCGACGTGGTCTCCACCCTGCTCTACGTCATGAGCATCCTGGTGTTCTTCGCCGTCGAAGGCCACCTGGTCTTCAATGGCGTGATGGGGTCGAGCTTCAAGTCCTGGCCGGTGGGCGGCGGCATCCCGCAGGTGGCGCTGGAGATGCTGCCGCTGCAGGTGGCCTGGGTCTTCTCGGCCGCCCTGCTGCTGGCCCTGCCGGTGATCTTCTCGGCGCTGGTGGTGCAGATCGGCTTCGGCCTGCTCAACCGCATCGCGCCGGCCTTCAACCTGTTCTCGCTCGGTTTCTCGCTGATCATCGTGTTCGGCCTGTTCATGCTCTCCGGCCTGGTGCGCTACATCCCCGAGCAGTACGTTCGCCTGACCTCGCGCGTGCTGGGCATGCTCGAACAGATGATGGTGGCGAGGTAAGCCATGGCCGAGCAGGACACCGGGGAAAAGACCGAAGACGCCAGCGCGCAGAAGCTGCGCAAGGCGCGCGAGAAGGGCCAGGTCGCCCGCTCCAAGGACGTGGCCACCGCCGTGGGTCTGGTCTGCAGCCTGCAGCTCATCGTCATCATGGCGCCCTCGTACCTGGCGGATTTCAAGCACCTGTTCGGCCTGGGCTTCGTGATGCTCGACGGCGAGGCCGCGCTGGACAACATGTGGTCCAACGCCTTCAAGCCGGCGATCCTGCTGGTGGGCAAGATGGTGCTGCCCCTGGCGCTCATCCCCATCATCGTGGCCGCGTTCACGCTGTTCCCCAGTGGCTGGGTGCTCAGCACCGACCAGTTCATGCCCAAGCTGGAACGGCTGAACCCGCTGAGCTACTTCAGCCGCATCACCAAGCCCAAGCACCTGATCGACTGGGCCACCACCGCCGCCAAGGCGGCCTGCCTGGGTGGCGTGCTCTGGCACACCGCGAGTTCCACGCGCCCGGCCTTCCTGCGGCTGCAGGGCCTGCCGCTGCACGAGGCGCTGGCGCAGGCCATGGGCCTGGCGATCACCGGCATCTTCACCCTGTGCAGCGTGTTCGTGGTGTTCGCGCTGATCGACCTGCCGCTGCAGCGCTTCGTCTTCCTGCGCGAACAGCGCATGAGCAAGCGCGACCTGAAGGAAGAGCACAAGACCAGCGAAGGCCGGCCCGAGGTGCGCCAGCGCATCCGCCAGCTGCAGCAGCAGATCGCCAAGCGCAGCGTGCGCAAGATCGTGCCCACCGCCGACGTGGTGATCGTCAACCCCACGCACTACGCGGTGGCCCTGAAGTACGACACGCAGAAGGCCGAAGCGCCCTATGTGATCGCCAAGGGCGTGGACGAGCTCGCGCTCTACATCCGCGCCCTGGCCACCGAGCACAAGGTGGAGGTGCTGGAACTGCCGCCGCTGGCGCGCGCCATCTACAACACCAGCCAGGTTAAGCAGCAGATCCCGGCCGCGCTGTACCAGGCCGTGGCGCTCGTGCTGCGCTATGTGCTCCAGCTGCGCGCCTACCGCGAAGGCGGCCGCAAGGCGCAGCCCGCGCTGCCCGCCGACCTCCACGTCCCCGCCCACCTGACCTGACACCAAGCCCGCCATGAACGTCCTCAAGTCACTCTGGTCCGACCTGCAGCGCATGCGCTACGCCGCGCCGCTCTTCCTGCTGGCGATGCTGACGATGGTGATCCTGCCGTTGCCACCGCTGCTGCTGGACGTGCTGTTCACGTTCAACATCGTGCTCTCGCTGATCGTGATCCTGGTCGCGGTCAACAGCCGCCGGCCGCTGGACTTCTCCATCTTCCCCACCGTCATCCTGGGCGCCACGCTGTTGCGCCTGATGCTCAACGTGGCCTCGACGCGGGTGGTGCTGCTCAACGGCCACCAGGGCACGGACGCGGCCGGCAAGGTGGTCGAGGCCTTCGGCCACGTGGTGATCGGCGGCAACTTCGTGGTCGGCCTGGTGGTGTTCGTGATCCTGATGATCATCAACTTCCTGGTGGTCACCAAGGGCGCCGAGCGCATCTCGGAGGTGTCGGCGCGCTTCACGCTGGACGCCCTGCCCGGCAAGCAGATGGCGATCGACGCCGACCTCAACGCCGGCCTCATCAACCAGGAAGGCGCGCAGGCGCGCCGCAAGGAAGTGGCCGGCGAGGCCGACTTCTACGGCGCCATGGACGGCGCCTCCAAGTTCGTCAAGGGCGACGCCATCGCCGGCATCCTGATCCTGCTGATCAACCTCATCGGCGGCGTGCTCATCGGCAGCTTCATGCACGGCCTCTCGCTGGGCGAGTCGTTCAAGCTGTTCGCGCTGCTGACCATCGGCGACGGCCTGGTCGCGCAGATCCCGGCGCTGCTGCTCTCCGCCGCGGCCGCAATCATCGTCACCCGCGCCAGCGAGTCGGGCGACATCGAAAAGCAGATCACCGGCCAGCTGCTGGCCTCGCCCGGCGTGCTGTACGGCGCGGCCGGTCTGATGGCCCTGCTGGGCGCCATCCCGGGCATGCCCACCTTCATCTTCTTCGCCTTCGCCGGCGTGCTCGGCTACGTGGCGTGGCGCATGGGGTCGCGCGTGGTGGTGGCCCCGCCGGACCCCAGCGCCCAGGTGCAGGTGGCCCTGCTGACCGAGAGCCAGCCCGAGATCGACTGGAAGAGCCTGCCGGTGGTGGAGCCGGTGGCCGTGTCGGTGGGCTACAAGCTGGTGGGCCTGATCGACCCCGGGCAAGGCGCCGTGCTCGCCAAGCGCCTCAAGGGCGTGCGACAGACCCTGAGCGAAGGCATGGGCGTGGTGCTTCCGCCCATCGGCGCGCGCGACGACCTCGGCCTCAAGCCCAACTTCTACTCGGTGCTCATGCACGGCACGGTGCTGGCGCAGGCCGAGGTGTTCGCCGACCGGCTCATGGCCATCCCGGGGCCCCAGGTGTACGGCGACATCGACGGCATCCCCGGCGCCGACCCCTCCTTTCGCATGCCGGTGATCTGGATCGAGCCGGCGCAGAAGGCGCACGCCCTGGGCATGGGCTACCAGGTGGTGGACGTGCCCACGGTGATCGCCACGCACGTGACCAAGCTGATGCGCGAGAACCTCGGCGAACTGTTCCAGCACGACGACGTCAACGCGCTGATGGAGCGCCTGGCCTCGCTCGCGCCCAAGCTGTCGGCCGCGCTGGACAAGGCCTTCACCCACAGCATGCTGCTCAAGGTGTTCCGCACGCTGCTGGCCGAGAACGTCTCGCTCAAGGACATCGTGCCCGTGGCCACCACCCTGCTGGAGAACGCGGAGCAGACCAAGGACCCGCTGCTGCTGGCCGCCGAGGTGCGCTGCACGCTGCGCCGCCAGATCGTCGGCGCGCTGTGCGGCCAGACCGGCGAGATCAAGGCCTTCAACATGGGCGGCGAGCTGGAGAACCTGCTGCTGGGCGCGCTCAACCAGGCGCGCAGCGCCGGCAAGGTCGCGCTGGACAACTTCCCGATCGACCCCAACCTGCTTAACCAGCTGCAGTCCCACATGCCCATCGCGCGCGAGCAGATGAAGCAGATGGCGGCCACGCCGCTGCTGCTGGTGATGCCCCAGGTGCGCCCCCTGCTGGCGCGCTACGCGCGGCTGTTCGCACCGGGCCTGCACGTGCTGTCCTACAACGAGGTGCCCGAGCAGCGGGAAGTGGCCATCGTCGGCTCGCTCGGCTGAGCGGCCCTCAGGCCTGCGCGTCCGGCGGCAACGGCCAGTGCCGCGCCACACCACTCACCACCTCGGCCAGTGCGTGCAGCAACAGCGACGATGCGGGGTCGGGCCGGTAACTCAAGCCACCCGGTGGCAAGGGCGCGAGCGGCGTGCCCAGTTGCACCTTGACCAGCGGCGCGCCCAGGCGGCCCAGGGCCGCGGCCAGCTCCGGCATCAGCTCGCGCAGCAAGGGCAGCACCTGCGCTTGTCGCGGAATCAGGGCCATGGCCAGGCCACCGCCCAGCCACAACAGCTGAACCGTGATCGGGCCAGCCTGCGGCAGGGTCAGGGCCACCTCCAGGCCGGCGGGCCCCTCCTCGCGCGGCCGGGGCTTGCGGCGCTCCCACAGCGGCGCGGCGGCCACGCGCAGCGCCACGCTCAGGCCGCCCCAGGCGTACAGGTGAAAACTCCAGTGGCCGGGTTCGCCGCGCTCCGACGGCGGCGCACCGGGCGCCGTGTGCGGGCCGGGCAGCGCCAGCGGCGGCCGCTCCAGCAGCGCCAGCCCTTGCAGGCCCAGGTCCATGTGGCGCGAGGTGAGGATGACGCGCCATGCGGCGGCCAGTTCGGTGGGCGACGGCAGCTTCCACTGGTAGGCCCGCAGGGCCGCCTGGTCCAGGCGCATCGCGGGCAGTTCGTCGGGTGATGCGGGGGCGCCCGGCACGCCGGGCCGGGGCGCGACGAACTCGAGTTCGAGCGAAGGCTCGGTCGCCAGAACCCGCATCCACACCATGTCGCCCACCGAAAGACCCTGGGCCCAGGCGCCTTGCGGAGGCAGGCGCAGCGTGGCGCCGCGATCGCGCCGCAGCGTCACGCCATGCTCGTCCCGCCCCTCGTAGCGCAGGGCGATGTGCTCGCCCACGGCCGGCCGCGGCGCACCATCCCGGGCGGGCTGGCGCTGCGGCGCGAGGCTCGCGGCGGTGACACGATCGATGTTCATGGAGGCCTCCGTCCACCCACCCAGGTTCAGGCGCCTTGCGCGTGAAATGAAAAAAAGCCAGCCGAGTCACCGGCTGGCTTTGTCGTCTCGAGCCGCCGTGGAGGGCGGCCGAAGTCGCCGGTTTACTGCATCAGCGACATGACCAGCTGGGACATGCTCGACGACTGCTTGAGCATCGAGGTGCTGGCTTGCATCAGCATCTGGTTCTTGGTCATGTTGGCCGTTTCAGCGGCGTAGTCCACGTCCATGATGCGGCCCTTGGAGGCGTCGGTCTGGGTGCGCTGGTTGCCCAGGTTGTTGTAGACGCTTTCCAGGCGGTTGGAAGAAGCACCCAGCTGGGCGCGCACGGCACCGATGGAGTCCAGCACGTCGGCCAGGTCGTCGATCGCGGTGTTGGCGGCGGCGGCGGTGGCGATTTCGGTGCCAGGGGTGCCGGCGGTCACGCCCGCGGTGTAGGAAGCCACCACGGCGTCGAGGTCGGTGCCCAGGTCGCCCAGGGCATCGGTCACGTCCACTTCCATGGTTTCGGCGGTCGTCGCGCCGATCTGGAAGGTCACGGCGGCGGCGCCGAGCTTGCCACCGTCGCCGGCCTTGTTGAACAGGGCTTCACCGGCGAACGAGCTGTTCGTCATGATGTTGCCGAGTTCTTCGCCGAGCTGGTCGAATTCGGACTGCAGGGCGTCGCGGTCTTCCTGGGTGGCCGAACCGTTGGCGGCTTCGGTGGCCAGGTCCTTCATGCGGGTGACGATGTTCGTCATTTCCTTGAACGCGCCTTCGGCGGTCTGCATCATCGAGATGCCGTTCTGCGTGTTGCGCATCGCCACGGCCATGCCGCGCGACTGGGCGTTCATGCGGGTGGCGATCTGCAGGCCGGCGGCATCGTCCATGGCGGAGTTGATGCGGAAACCCGTGCCCAGGCGGGACATGGAGGTCGTCAGGGTCTTCTGCGTGGCGCCGAGGGCGTTCTGGGTGCTCAGCGAAGCGTAGTTGGTGTGCAGGCTCAACATGGTGGGTACTCCTTGATCGGTTGGGGCGCCGGGTATCGACGACCTCACCTTCACAGAGCGACCTGCTCGAGCGGGTCCTTAAATGCGGAGGCTGATTTTTTTCTGAATCAGGACAGCGAGGTGCCCAGCTAGCATGTCGCCCATCGGCCCAAAGCACGCATCGAGATGACCTCTCCAGACATCCACCCTCCACAACGCCCAGTGACCTACCTGCTGCTCCCTCCTGGGGAGAGGCATCCTGAGATCGCGCATCTCGCGCCGTTTCAAGCCGTTGTGATCGTGGATGCGGAGGTGGACAGCCATTGGCAGAACGCCACGAGCGCATGGCTCGTCCGATCAGGCTGCCTCTACATGATGGCGTGGGGTCGTGAATGCAGCAGTTGGGACGATTCGGTCGACTGGGCGTATATCGACGACTGCCCCGGTGAAGCGACACCGGATCACCGATTGGTCGTCACCACTTGGCATGAGAAAGAGTCTCTGAAGGAAACGTTCTGGTTCAGCAAGCGCTGCGCCATTCACCCCACCGTGGACCTGAAGAACACGCTGCTTCTGCACATTGCCGTTGAGTCGCAGGAAACCAAGCTGCTGAAAATCTATGCCAACGCCTAGCGCCTGCGCCCGCTTCACCCCAGCAACGCCATGACCCGCGCGCGGTTCACGCCCGCCAAAGCCGGCGCCACATCGGCATAGGTCTCGAAGCGCATCGATTGCGTGCGCGCCAGGAAGGCCTGGGCCGCGCGCTCCACCGACTCGGCCGGGATCTCCGCCGAGGCGGCGCTGGCCTCGGCCGAGGCCAGCGCCAGCGCGCCAGCCACCTGGGCTTGCGTGAAGCCCACGCGGTCCAGCGCGTGGATCACGCGCTGCAGCGCACCGCGAATTTCGTGCGGCTCCACCGGTGCCTGTTCGTACAGCGCCGCCGGCAGGGCCGGTGCTTCGGTGTGGGTGCGCACGCGCTGGGGGACGCCGTCGGCGAAGCGGTGTCCCTCGCCCTTGATGGTGATGCGGTCCTGCACCTTGTCCCAGGTGGCTTCCGGCGCGCTGAACACGGGTTCGCCCCGGTCGTCGATGTGCACGCGCACATCGGCCGTGGCCAGGGCGTGGTCGAGCCGGCGCAGGTTGCTGTTCACCCCTTGTTCGGGGTCGATGGTCACGGTCAGCGGGCCGGCCAGGTTGGACGGCAGGCCGATGCTGAGCACCTCGCGCGCGCCTTGCGACAGCGCGGCCGCGTCGATGCCCCGGATGCGAAACGCCTGGCGCGCCGCGCCATGGCCCTGGTACTGCAGTTGCGGGTCGATGGCGGCGCTGGTGGCCGCGGCGCGCTGGCGCCAGAGTGTCTGCAGGCCTTGTCGCGCCGAGGCGAGTTCGCCCTCGCGCTGGTGGGCCGTGGCCGGGTCGGCCAGGTTCTCGCTGTAGCCGGACTTGAGGGTGTGCAGGCCGGCCGACAACTGGCCGAGGTAGGCCTTGGACATCTGGGCCGCGGCCACCTGCCCATGCCGTTCGCCGTCCCAGGGGCTGAAGGCGGACGCTGATTTCGCCGCCTCGCCGGTCGTGGCGCGCAGGGGACGAGCGCTGGCCGCTCCGGGCACCGCTGCGGCCGGGGCCGTGGCACCCGCCGCCGGCCGGCCGATGGCGAGCGCGGTGCCGGAGGCGCGTTCGTTGCCACCCGTGGATCGAAGGGCCGGGAGCGTGTTGACCTGCATGGGTGAGCGGTCGATCAGAGCACGTTGAACAGCGAAAGCGCCGACACCTTGGCGTAGGCCTTCTGCGTGGCCTGCAGCGCGGTGGTGTAGCCGGCAAGGTGCACGGCGGCCTCGGCGTAGTCGAGCTTGCCCAGCGCGAGCACGGCGTGGTCGTTGGACAGGCTCACGTTGGCCAGCGAGGTGTCCTGCGAGTCCAGCGTGGTGAGCGCGCCGCCGATGCGCGCGATGCGCGAGTTCACGCTGTTGAAGGTGTTGTCGAGCAGGTCCGTGGTGGCCTTGAGGCGGGCCCGCACGGCCGGGTCGTTGACGGTGACGCCCGGCGTCTGGAAGTCCTGGATGGTGAGGTCGAGCTGGTTCAGGAAGGCGGCCATCTCGTCCAGCGGCACGTTGGCCGCCTGCGTGATGCCGTTGCCCACCACCACCTGTTGCAGGTCGGTGTTGCCGGTGAAGCTGTAGCGCGCGCCAGGCGCGGCGGCCGGGTCGAGCGTGATGGAGGCCGTGTTCGAGGCGGTGCCCGAAAACAGGTAGCGGCCTTCCTGGTCGCGGGTGTTGGCGGTGGCGAAGATGCTGTCGCGCAGCGAGATGAGCTGCGTGGCCATGGCCCGCACGTCTTCGGAGGTGTTGGTGCCGTCGGCAGCCCATATCTGCAGGTCGCGCATCTGCAGCATGTCGCGGCTCATGCTGTCGAGCAGCACCTCGCTGTGCCGCAGGCGCCCGCCCAGGGCGCCGATGTTGTCGCGGTACTGGTCCAGCGCGGCCTGCTCGCGCGCGAGCCGGCCCAGCCGCACGCTGGCGATGGGGTCGTCCGAGGGCACCAGCAGGCGCTCGCCGGTGGCCATCTGCTGCATGAGTTGCTCGACCTTGAACGACGCCATCTGCAGCGAGGTGCTCATGGTGGTGTGGTACTGGGTGCTGGCGATGCGCATGGTCTCTTCTCCTTCAGCCGAACATGGCCAGCGTGGTGTCGAACAGCTCGTTGGAGACGGCCAGCACCTTCATGTTGGCCTGATACATCTGCTGGTACTGCACGATGTTGATCGCCTCCTCGTCGGTGTTCACACCGCTGGTGGACTTCCAGCTTTCCTCGGCCTGGTTGCGCACCGTCTTGGCGGTGTCGTGGGCCGCGCGCGCCTGCTGGTTCTGCGTGCCCAGGCGCCCGACGATCTGGGTGTAGATGTCGCCCAGGCGCACCGTGCCCAGCGAAGGCACCGTCAGCGGCTGGTCGCGCAGGCCGATGAGGGCCTGCAGGTTGTCGCTGTTGCCGGGTTTGGTCGGGTCCAAGGAGAACGCCAGGTCTTCGCCCAGCAGGCCGTCGACCACCTTGAGCAGGCCGGTGGAGGCGGCGTCGAACTGGAACAGGTCGGTGCCCGGCGTGCCGTCCATGGCGAAGCCGGCGGCCATCTGGGTGTTCACCCGCGTGGCAATGGCTTCGGCCAGCGCGGCCACGTCATCGATCACCGGCTTGAGCACCGTGCGCTCGAATTCGTCCAGCCCACCGAGCTGGCCGCCGAGGTTGCCGCTGGTGACGGTGAAGGACTCGCTGGCGAAGGCCAGTTTCAGGGTCTGCGAGCCGTCGGGGTTGTTGACGGTGGAGAGCGTGGCGGCCAGGGAGCCGGCCACCAGCGGCACGCCGCTGCGCAGGGACACGCTGGCGCTGCCGTCGGCCTGCTCGACCACCTGCAGGCCCACCAGGTTGGACAGCGCGTCGATCTTGAGGTCGCGCGTGTCCATCAGGCTGGAGGGGTTGATGCCGGTGGCGCGCGTGGCCGCGATCTTCTCGTTGAGGTCGGCGATCTCCGCGCTCAGCGAATTCACCTGCGCCACCGAGGCGGTGCGCTGCTGCGCGACCGAGGCGCGCTGGTTGTTGAGCACCTGGTTGAGGTTGTTGAAGCGCTGGGCCAGCGCCTCGGCCGAGGTGATCACCTGCTGGCGCAGGGGCGCGGAGGTGGGGTCGACGCTGGCGGCGTTGAGGGCGTTGAAGAACAGGTCCAGCCCGCTGTTGAGGCTGGAGCCGTCGTCGCCCATCACCTGCTCGAGCTGGCGCATGTAGGGCTGCGAGGTGTTGTAGCGGCCCAGTTCGGAATTGGCCTGCCACATCTGCATGCTTTTGTAGCCGTCGCTGAAGCGCAGCAGCGCGGGCACCGAGACGCCGCCACCGGTGGCGGCCACGCCGCCCTTGAACGGGCCGACCGCCGCGAACAGCGCGCCCTGCCGGGTGAAGCCCGGCGTCATCACGTTGGCGATGTTGTGGCTGGCCGCGGCCAGCGCGGTCTGGGCGGCCAGTGCGCCGGTCAGCGCGGTGTAGTGGATGGTCATGGGTCAGGGCTCCGGCGGTGTGGCGGCCCCGCGCACGGTCGGGGCCTTCTCGTGGATAGCGACCGAAGCGGGCGGCGCCTTAAGCGCGGCCTGCATCGGCGCCACGGCGGGCGCGGGCAGCAGCTGGCGCAGGATCACGTCGGCGATGCCGAAGGCGCGCTGGCGGGCCATGGTGTCGGCCACCACGTTGTCGGCCAGGTCCAGCATGTCCTGGTTGATCTTGTTGTTGAACGGGCTGTCTTCGCTCGCCAGGGCCTGCGTGGAGCGGCGCATGGCCTTGAGGTTCTGCGCGATGAAGAAGGCCTCGAATTTTTCCGCGGCATCGACCGCCTTGGCGCGCAGCACCGGGTCGATGTCGGCCGGCTGCCCGGCGCCGGGGGCCGAAGGTCCAATGGCTTGCATGGTGGGCTCGCCTCAGATGACGACGAGTTCGCCGTCGATGGCACCGGCCTGGTCCAGCGCCTGCAGGATGGCCATGATGTCGTCGGGCGAAGCGCCGGTGCTGTTGATGGTGTCGATGATGCCTTTGAGGCTGGTGCCCGGCGGCCAGCTGAACATGCGGCCGCTGCCCTGCTCCACCGCCACGCTCGATTGCGGCACCACCTTGGTCTCGCCACGGCCGAAAGGCGCGGGCTGGCTCACCAGGGGTTGTTCGCCGATCACCACCTTGAGCGAGCCGTGCGACACCGCCGCCGGCCGCACGCGCACGCCGTCGGCGATCACCACGGTGCCGGTGCGCGAGTTGAAGACCACCTTGGGCGTTTCCGTGCCCACGGCCACCGGCAGCGCCTGCAGCATGGCCACGAAGGCCACGCGCTGGGTCGGGTTCGCGGGGGCGACCACGTCCACGCTGGTGGCGTTGCGCGTGGTGGCGAGCGTGCCGAACTTGCGGTTGATGGCCTCGACGATGTTGGTGGCGGTCTGGAAGTGCGGGCGCTTGAGGCTCAGCGTGACGGTCTCTCGGGTGTCGAAGTCGCTTTCGATCTCGCGCTCCACCGTGGCGCCGTTGGGCACGCGGCCGGCGGTGGGCGTGTTCACGGTGACGCTGGACCCGCTGGCGCCCTGCGCCGAGAGGCCGCCCACCACCACATTGCCCTGGGCCAGCGCGTAGACCTCGCCATCCGCACCGCGCAGGGGCGAGAGCAGCAGCACGCCGCCGCGCAGGCTCTTGGCATCGCCCATCGAGGACACGGTCACGTCGATGCTCTGGCCCTTGCGGTAACCCGGCGGGAACACCGCGCTGACCATCACGGTCGCCACGTTGCGCGCCTTGGTGTTGCTGCGTTCGGGCAGCTTGACGCCGAACTGCTTGAGCATGTTCTCCACCGTCTGGCCCGAGAAGCGGATCTGGCTGCTGTCGCCCGACCCCTGCAGGCCTACCACCAGGCCGTAGCCGATCAGCTGGTTCTCGCGCATGCCTTCGACGTCGACCAGGCTGTGCAGCGGCCGGGCCGGCGCGCCCGGCGCCTGCGCCTGCGCCGGCAGCGCGAGGGCCAGCAGGGCGGCGCCCAGGGCCAGGGCGGCGCAGCAGCGCGCGCGGATCGGGGCAAGGTTCATGGCAGGCATCTCAGAAAGGCATCCAGGGGCTGGTGAAGAAGCGGGTGAGCCAGCCCGGGCTGTTGGCATCGGCCAGCGTGCCGGTGCCGGAATAGGCGATGCGCGCGTTCGCGATGCGCTGGGACGACACGCGGTTGGTAGCGTCGATGTCCTCGGCGCGCACGAAGCCGCTGAGACGGATGAACTCCTCGCCCTGGTTGAGCCACAGGCTCTTCTCGCCCGAGACGCGCAGCAGGCCGTTGGCCATCACCTCGTGCACCACCACGGTGATCGCGCCTTCCAGCGCGTTCTGCTGCGTGCTGCTGGAGCCGCCGGAGAACTCGCGGTCGGCCGAGAGGCCCACGCTGGTGTCGAGCACCTTGCCGGCGATGGTCAGGGGCTGCACGCTCGCGCTGCTGCGCTTGTCCAGACTGGTGCCCGAGCGCTTGCTGGCCTGCGTGGTCTCGGCCAGGATCACCGTGAGCACGTCGCCGGAGCGGAAGGCGCGGCTGTCGTTGGTCAGCACCCAGGCGGACTGGGGGTTGAACAAGCCACCCGACTGGCCCTTGCGCGCCATGGGCTGCACCGGGGGCATGGGCGCGTCGGCCAGCGGCGGTGCCACCGGCGGCACGATGGCCGCGCAGCCACCGAGCCCGGTGGCCGCCGCCAGGGTGAGGACGGCCAGCGCGCGCATCAGCGCACCGCCTGGGCCAGGTTCTGCAGCATGCCGTCGGCGGCGGACAGCACCTTGGTGTTCATCTCGTAGGTGCGCTGGGCCGAGATCATTTCCACCATTTCCTCGACCACCTGCACGTTGGAGCCTTCCAGCGCGCCCTGCTTGAGCTTGCCGAAGGCCTCTTCGCCGGGCACGCCTTCGGTGGGCACGCCGCTGGCGGTGGTTTCCTGGAACAGGTTGTCGCCCAGCGCCACCAGGCCGGCCGGGTTCACGAAGCCCGCGAGCGTGATCTGGCCCAGTTCGGTGAGTTCGGTCTCGCCCGCGATCTTGGCGCTGACCACGCCGTTTTCGCCGATGACGATGGACTGCGCGTTGGCCGGGATGGTGATGTCCGGCACGATGGGGTAGCCCTGCGCGGTCACGAGCCGGCCTTCGGGGCTGGGCTGCAATTGGCCGGCGCGCGTGTAGGCGGTGTCGCCGTTGGCCAGCTCCACCTGCAGGAAACCCTGGCCGACGATGGCCACGTCCAGCTGCTGGCCGGTGGTCTGCAGGCTGCCGGTGGTGAAGACCTTCTGCGTGCCGACCACGCGCGTGCCATTGCCCAGCTGCACGCCGGTGGGCGCGTTGGTGTTCTCGTCGCGCGCGGCGCCGGGCTGGCGCTCCACCTGGTAGAACAGGTCTTCGAACATCACGCGGTCGCGCTTGAAGCCCACGGTGTTGACGTTGGCGAGGTTGTTGGCGATGGCCTGCAGCTTGGCGTCCTGCGCCTGCACGCCGGTCTTGCTGACCCACATGGCGGGATTCATGGTGTGTTTCCTGGTTGGTTGAACGGGGGGGGGCGCGGCAGGCTCAGCCGCGCAGCAGGCGGTTGCCCGCCTCGGACATGCGCTCGGCCGAGCCGAACAGCTTCATCTGCACCTCGAAATCGCGGCTCAGCGTCATGGTGGCCACCATCTCCTCGACGGCGGACACGTTGCTGCCCTCCAGGTGGCCCGAGCGCATGGTCACGGTGTCGTCAGCCGGCAATGGCTGGCCGTCGCGCGCCACGATCAGGCCGGCTTCGTTCTTCGTGACCTCGCCGCCCAGCGGCCGCACGGTCTTGATGCGGTCCACCGGCTGCAAGTCCTCCTGGCCCGGCGGCTGGATCGAGACCGTGCCGTCGCCCGCGATGTCCACGCGCGTGAAGGCCGGCAACACGATGGGGCCGCCATCGCCGACGACGGGGCGCCCGTTCACCGTCAGCGTGCCGTCGGCATCCACGGTGAACTGGCCCGAACGGGTGTAGGCCTCCTGCGCGCCACGGTGCTGCACCGCGAAGTAGCCCTCGCCCGTGACGGCCACGTCCAGCTCGCGGCCGGTGGACTTGAGCACACCGTGGCGCGCGCTCACGCCGTCGGCGTTGAGCTGGCTCATGTGGCGGTCGTCGTAGCCGTAGCCGGGGGTCGCGAGCGCGGTGCTGAAGGCCACGTCGGCCCGGAAGCCGGGCGTGTCCGCGTTGGCCAGGTTGTTGGCGCGCACCTGCTGCTCGCGCAGCGTGCGCTCCGCGCCGCTCATGGCCGTGTAGATCAGGGCATCCATGGCAAGGGGCTCAGACGGCCTGCATCAGGGCCTGGGTCATGGCCTGCTGGGTGGAGAACACCTTGGTGTTGGCCTGGTAGTTGCGCTGCGCGGTCATCAGGCCCACCAGTTCACCGGTCATGTCGACGTTGGACTGCTCCAGCGAGCCGGGGCTGATGGTGCCGGCCTGGCCCGCGCCGGGCACGTCGTACAGCGGCTCGCCGCTGGCGTTGGAGACGGCCCAGCTGGTGTCGCTCACCGGCACCAGGCCGTCTTCGTTGGGGAAGTTGGCCAGGGCGATGGTGCCCACGCGCTGCTTCAGGCCGTTGCTGTACTGGGCCAGCACCGAGCCATCCTTGTCGAGCGCCACGCCCACGAAGGAGCCCGAGGCGTAGCCGTTGCTGGCGTTGACGGTGGTGGTGGCTTGGCCCGCGAACTGCGTCGTGCCGTTGTAGTTCACGGCCAGCGCGATCGGCGCCACCGTGGCCGGCACCGGCAGGTTCTTGGTCACCGGCGTGGCCGGGGTCAGCAGCTGGCCGGCGGTGCTGAACTGCAGCACGGTCTGCGAGCCCGCGGGCAAGGCCGCGCCGTTGAAGGTGTAGTGCACCGTGACTTCGTTCGGGTTGGTCTTCACGAAGTACTGCGTCACCGTGTGCTTGGTGCCTTGCGAGTCGTAGACCACCGAGACCATGGAACCGTTGTACGACTGCGGGTCGGTCGGCGAGAACGGCGCCACGGCCGGGTTGGGCCAGTCGGCCGAGAGGTTGCCCACGTAGTCGAGCGTGCTGCTGGCCTGCGCCGGCAACTGCCCTTTTTCGATCTGCATGTCGCCCAGGGCGCCGAGCGCGGTGCTGCCCGGCACGGCGGCGTAGCCCTGCACGCGGCGGCCGAAGCTGTCGGTGACGTAGCCGTCCTTGTCGGCGCCGAAGATGCCCACGCGGGTGAACAGGGTCTCGCCGTTGGTGTCCTTGGTGACGAAGAAGCCCTTGCCCTGGATCGCGGCGTCCATGCTGCGGCCGGTGTTGAGCGCGCCGCCGCTGGTGCCTATGGTCTGCGACATGGAGCCGACCTCCACACCGATGGCCTGGCCATCGGCGTACATCGAGGCGAAGTTGGCGCGGCTGGACTTGAAGCCGTAGGTGCCGGCGTTGGCGATGTTGTTGCTGATCGCTTCCAGCTGGGTGTTGATGGCGTTGACGCCGCCGAGGGCAATGTTGAAGCTCATGGAAGGAGGTCCTTAAATCAACTGTTGGAGGTCTTCGGGCGGCCGAAAAAGCCGGTGATGGCATGGGAAGGCACGTCCCCCAGGTGCGCCACCTGAAGCAGCACACCGCCGGTGGGCGAGAGCTTCACGCTGGTGAGTTCGCTCTGGATCTCCACATCGGGGGACACGCCTTCGCCGCCATCGATGGCGATGTCGTAGCTGCCACCCGGCAGGCCCAGCGCCTGGGGGTCCACTGAAAAATACACGGTGCCGGCGCTCTGGGCACCCAGCTCTACGCGGTGTTTCTGACCATCTGGCGCCGTGAGCACCACCGCCAGGTTGGAATTCGCGGCGTCGAGCTCGAAACTGCCCGAGACCTTCTCGGTGCCGAGGATCACCGACTCGGTGACCACGGACACCTGGCTGCCCACCTGGGCGCCGAGCGAGAGCACCTGCAGGCTCTCCAGCATGGAGGCGCTGTTGCGCGTCTGCGCCACCACGTTCTGCATGGCTTCGGTCTGGCTGAGCTGCGTGAGCTGGTTGACGAACTCGGCCGGGTCGCTGGGCTCCAGCGGGTTCTGGTTGCGCACCTGCGCCACCAGCAGCTTGAGGAACATGTCCTTGGTGCCGGCGTCCGCGTTCGCGGCCACCGGCGCTTCGGCGGCGGTCTGCGCCGACTTCTGGGTCAGATCGGTGATGGCTTCCATAGTCAGGACTCTCCCAGCCGCAGCACGGCCATCTGCATCTGGCGGGTGCGGGTCAGCACCTCGACGCTGGTTTCAAAGGCGCGCGAGGCCGACATCATGTCGGTCATCTCGGCCACGGGGTTCACGTTGGGCAGGTAGATGTCGCCGGCCTCGTTGGCCAGCGGGTGGTCGGGCTGGTGCATGCGGCGCAGCGGCTCGTCGCTCTGGATCACGTCGAGCACCTGCACGCTGGCGCCGGGCGTGGCGCCGTTGCCGCCGTTGTCGTAAATCGTGGCGAAGACCGGCTTGCGCGCGCGGTAGGTGTCGCCCTCCACGCCCGAGGCGGCCTCGGCGTTGGCGAGGTTGCTGGCGATGGTGTTGAGGCGCACAGTCTGGGCCGACATGGCCGAGCCCGCGATGCGGCTGATGCTTTCGAACGACATGTTTACTGCCCCGCGATGGCCTGCGCCAGGCCCTTGAATTTCATCTGGACGAAGGTCAGGCTGGTCTGGAAACCGACCGCGTTCTGCGCGAAAGCCGCCTGCTCGACGCCCAATTCCACGGTGTTACCATCCGCCGAAGGGTGGTGCGGCACGCGGTACATCAGCTCGCCGCCATCGCCCGTTTCAAGCCCCTCCCCGCCTTCGCTCATCACCCGTTCCAGGCTGGCGGCGAAGTCGATGTCGCGGGCCTGGTAGCCCGGGGTGTTCACGTTGGCGAGGTTGGAGGCCAGCACCTTGGTCCGCTCCGCCCGCAACTGCAGTGCGTCGGCATGCACCGCGATCACTTGCCCGATATCGATACCCATGCGCAGTCCTTTCTGTTTGAAGTTGCTTGTCTGGTTCGGCGCCCTGCCCGCGCTCGCGGTGGCGGCGCCCGTGCTGCCGCAGGTCGAGCAGGCGGTGCGCGCGCACTGGCTTGCCCACGCCGAAGACCTGGGCTGGAAAGCCCCTGAAGTGAGCGTGAAGCTGGGCAGCCGCGCGCCCGCGAATCTGCAGTGCGCCAGCCCGGTCGCGGTGGACCTGGGCGACGCCCGCCACCCGACCCGCATGCCGCTCAAGGTGAGCTGCCCGGACACACCGGGCTGGACGCACGAGTTCGTGGCGCGCGTGGCGCTCGAGGCCGAGGTGCTGGTCAGCGCCGGGGCGATCGCCGCCGGCAAGGCACTCACCGCCGCGGACGTGCGGCCCGAGCGGCGCGATGTGACGCAGATGGCCGATGCCCTGGGCATCGTCGAGAACGCGGTGGGGCAGTCGAGCCGGCGCGCGCTGCGCGAAGGCCAGGTGCTGCAGGCGCGCCTGCTGAACAAGGCCGTGCTGGTCAAGCGCGGGGCGGCCGTGCGCATCGTCGCGCGCCAGGGCGGCGTGTCGGTGGAGAACGCGGGCGAGAGCCTGCAGGCCGGCTCGCTCGGCGAGCTGGTGCGGGTGCGCAACACCGCGTCGGGCAAGACGCTGAGCGCGCGCGTCGTCGACGAGGGCGTGGTCGAACCCGCCGAATAGCGCTGGCGCCTCATCGGTTGGCTCCCTGGATCTGACGGGCCACCTGCTCCAGCTTGCCGGCGTAGGCCGGGTCGGTGGCATAGCCGCCCGCCGCCAGGCCCTGGGCGAAGGCCCGCGCGTCCTGGCCCGCGTTGACCGCGCCCCGGTAGCGCGGGTTGTCGCGCAGCAGGCGCGTGTAGTCCTGGAAGGCCTCGCCCGGATCGGCGTAGGCGCGGAAGCGCTCGGTGGTCTTGTGGGCCTCGCCCTCGCTGAACTCGGTGGTGAGCGCGTCGGTGGTGCCGCCCTTCCAGCCGCCCGTGGCCTTGAGGCCGAACAGGTTGTGCGTGTCGCTGCCGTCGGCCGCGCGCAGCGGTTGCCGGCCCCAGCCCGATTCGAGCGCCGCGTGGGCCGCGACCAGTTCGGGCGCCACGCCCAGCGCACGGCCAGCGCTTTCGGCCCAGGGCGCGATGCGGTTGAGAAAGGCGGCGCGTTCGGCCTCGGGCACCCCCTCGCCCGAAGCAGGGCGGACGCCCGGCGCCTCGACGGTGGCCATCCGCAGGCGCAGCGACGCGGCCTCGGGCGTGAGCCCGCCCGGCAGGCTGGCGCCCGAGCCCTGGGCGATGAAGCGGCGCACCTCGCCGTCCACCGAGCGCATGAGCGCGCTGAAGCCACCCGCGCCCGCGCGCGGCAGCGGCGCCATGCCGTCCATCGCCATGGCGGGCGACACCGCCGCGAAGCGCGCGTCAGGCAGGCGCATAGGTGTGCACCTCGTCGTTGAGCACGCGCTGCATGATCTCGTACTGGCCCATCAGCAGGTCGCAGTTGCGCGCGTTGAGGCGCTGGCACTCGGTCACCATCGCCTGCAGGTCGGTGTACCACTGCTTCACGGTGGCGCGCACGCCGTGCGGCAAGGCCTGCTGCACCATCTCGTAGGCCGCGTGGCCGTCGGCGCCGCTGATGCGCCGCGCCAGCGCGAGCCGTTCGTGGCCGCGTTGGGTGATGCGCTCGGTCAGTGCCGAAATGGATTCGCAGACGGCCGCCACGCGCACGGGGTCGTGGCGCAGCGCGGCGTCGAACTGCGCCTGCAGCAGGTCGCGCATGGCCTGGAAGTCGGTCTGGTCGTCGCGCACCAGCTCCAGGAAGGCCACGCACTCGCGCCGCACGCTCACGGCCGGCTCCCGTGGTAGCGCGTGATGAGGCTGGCGAGCTTGCCGGCGTCGAAGCGGATCTCGCCGCGCGCCAGGGCTTCGCGGATCTCGGCGACGCGGGCCGTGTCCACGTCCGACATGCCGCGCAGCGCGTCCATGGCGGGCTGCATGACGCCCGAGGCCAGCGCGGCCGGCGCGGTGGCCACCGAGGGCGCGCCGGCGCTGGCCGCCTCGGTGCGGGGCGCGTCGGCGGCGCGCGCCGCGGCGGCAGGCTCGGTGCCGGGGTTGCCGGAAATTCTCATGCGATCTCCTCGCGTTCGTCGGGTTTGCATTCGCCTGCGGCCTGAAGGGCGTTCATGGGGTGACGGGGGGGTGGTTGGCGCCGCGGTCCATCACCTGCTGCAGGCCGGGGATGCCCTGGCTGGCCTTGAGCAGGGACGCGCGCAGCGCCGCGAGCACGTCCAGGCTGGGCATCTCGGTCTGCACGCCGGGCACCAGTGGGTGCTGGTCCGTGGGCGCGCCGAACATGGCGGCGATGGCCCCGCTCTGGCCTTCGGTGAGCACGAGCAATTCGATGCGCCGGTTCACGCTGGCGTGAGCGTCCCCGGTTTCGAAGGGCGCGCGATCGGCCATGCCGACCACCTGCAACACGTTGCGCGCGGGCATGCCGCCATCCATCAGGTGCGCGCGCGCGGCGGCGGCGCGGTCGCTCGAGAGCGTCCAGTTCGATGCGGTGTGCGGGCCCGCGCCGGCATAGGGCCTGGCATCGGTGTGGCCGACGATGAGCATGCTGTTTTCGATCTTCGCGAACAGCGGGCCCATGCGCCGCAGCATGTCCTTGAATTTCGCGCCGGGCGTCGCGCTGCCGAGCTGGAACATGCCTTCGCGGTCGGTGTCGTGCAGCATGATGCGCAGCCCGTAGGGCGTGACGATGGTCTGCAGGTTGGCCTGCAGGCCCGCTTGCTCGCTCATCAGCTTGAGCAGCTCGGCCAGGTCCTGCAGCTGCGCGGGCGTTTCGTAGCGCACGCGCTGGCCCGGTTCGCGCGGCTGCACCTCGCCCACCTGCTCGCCCGCCATCGGGCCACCGCCCGACCCCCTGGCCGGCATGGGAAAACGCTCGATCAGGCTGCCGCGCGGCCCACCCACGGTTTCGACGCGCGGGCCGCGACCTTCGTTGACCACGTGCCCGCCGCTGGCGGTCATCAGGCCGCTGAGCTCTTCCTTGTCGCGCGCGGCGAGCACCCACAGCACCATGAACAGGCACATGAGCGCGAGCACGAAATCGGCGAAGGCCACCTTCCAGGCCCCGCCGTGCGCCTCTTCGTCGTGGCGCCGCGAGGCGCGCTTGACGATGGTGGCGTGGTCAAGCTTGGACACGGCGATCCCCCGCGCGTCGATTGAACTCTTGCTTGGGCTCCTCTTCGCGGCCCTCCAGCGCGTTGATCCAGGACTCCAGCTTGGAGAAGCTGGGCTTGATGTTGAGCTGCACCAGGCGGCGCCCGGCGTCGATCGCCAGCAGCGCGACCTTGCCCGACACATGGGTGACCAGCACCACCTTGACGGCTTCCATGTGCGACATCTCCTCCTTCACCAGCTGCTTCATCATGTTGCTGATGGGGTCGAGCACGGCGTAGCACAGGAAGATGCCGATGAAGGTGCCGACCATGGCCGCGGCCACCTTGGCCGCGATCTCGCCCGCGCCGGCACCGGCGCCCACCGAGTTCATCGCCATCACGATGCCCAGCACGGCGGCCAGGATGCCGAAGCCGGGCATGGCCTCGGCGATCTTGTGCAGCGACTTCGCCGGCTGGTTCAGTTCCTCGTGGATGGTCTCGAGCTCCTGCTCCAGCACGCCCTCCAGCTCGTGGGCGTTGATCTTGCCGATGGCCATCAGGCGGAAGTTGTCGACGATGAAGTGCAGCAGCTTGGGTTCGTCGAGCACCAGCGGGTACTTCATGAAGATCGCGCTCTTGTGCGGCTCTTCCACGTGGGCGTCCAGGGCCTTGATGCCGCCGGCGGCCGTCTGCAGCAGCTCGTACATCAGCAGCAGCAGCTGGCGCTGGAACTCCTCGCCCTGCTTGCGCGAGCCGACCAGCTTGCGCAGCTGGATGCCCATCTCGCTGAGCACGTGCCGTGGGTTGCCGACGATGATGGCGCCCAGGCCGGCGCCGCCGATGATCAGCAGTTCCACCGGTTCCCAGACCACCGCGAGGTCTCCGCCGCCCAGCAGGAAGCCGCCGAAGACGGTGAGGAGGATGACAAGGGCGCCGACGAAGAGTTGCATGGCTGGGCTTTGAAAAATCGGTCAGTCGGTCTGCAGGACGGTTTTCATCTTCTGCAGGGCGGCCTTGTTGATCTGGCAGATGCGGGCTTCGGTCAAGCCCAGCACCGCCGCGATCTCCTTGAGGCTCAGTTCGTATTCGTAGTAGAGCTGAATGACGCGCTGTTCACGCTCGCTCAACGTGCCCAAAGCCTGCTGTAGGCTTCGTTTGAGCACCAGTTCGGCTTCTGGCGAGCGCTGGGCGGACGCCTCGTTGGACAGCGCGTCGAACATGTCGTCGAAGCTGGCCAGGGTCTCGGCGTTGCTGTCCTGCTGGTAGGCCAGGTAGGCCTCGGGGCTGATGTCCAGCCCGGCCAGCACCTCGGCCTCGGTGGGTTCGCGCCCCATGCGCTTCGTGAGTTCGCGCACCTCGGTCTTGAGGCGAAAGCTCTCCTGGCGCACCGAGCGCGGCCGCCAGTCCTGGCGGCGCAGCTCGTCCAGGATGGCGCCGCGCACCCGCAGGCTGGCGAAGGCGGGGAAACGGTCGTCGGGCTCGCCGTAGCGGCGCAGGGCCTCGAGCAGGCCCATGAGGCCGATCTGCATCATGTCGTCGCGGTCCATGGTGCCACCGACCTGCGAGCTGAGCTGGCGCACGGTGCGCCGCACCAGCGGCGTGAACGCCAGCAGGTGCTTCTGCTCGTCCGCCGCGCCGAGCTCGGCCGCGGCCACGCTGGCCATTTCGGTGTAACCGCCGTACATGCCGTCGCTCACTCGATGATGAGCTTGCCGATCATCACTTCACCGAAAGGCATGGTCCGCGCCTCGGCCTTGAAGCTCTCCACATAGGCCTTCTGCACATGGTCGGAGAGCGCGGGGATGGTGAGCATGCCGGCCTGTTCGAGCGTGAACTCGGAGAGCGAGCGGACCGCGATCGAGCGCAGCTTGGGCAGTTGCTGCTTGGTCTGCGCCTCGTCGGCCACGGGGGTCTTGAACACCAGGTCCACCGCGAGGTAGTTGGTCAGCGGGCCGCCTTCGCGCCCGCGCAGCATCACGATGACCTTGTCCAGCGTGACGTAGCGGTACTCGCGCTTGTCGGGCGCCGGAGCGCCGGCCACGGCCGGCTTGGCCGGGCGCAGCAGCCAGTAGGCCGCCGCGCCGCCGCCCGCGGCGGTGAGCAGCGCGACGCCGACGACGAGGGAGATCAGTTGGACTTTTTTCATGCGGGCAGGCTCGGTGGCGGTCGGTCGGTGGCGCTTCAGGCCAGGGTGAAGGCGCGCCGGTCGGCCTTCGATTCACTCAGCAGGCCCTGGCCGGGCCGGTCTTCCTGCTGCGGTGGGTGTTGGCGTTCGCGGTGCGGGGAGCGGCCGTCGGCGAGCGCGCGGTCTTCGAACACCTGCACCGTGACGGGGCTGCCCTGCTTGTGCGTGAGTTCCTGCCGCAGGCCTTCGCCCATGGCCTGCAGCTGGCGCACCACGTCGTGGTGGGACGCGCTGAGCTGCACCTGCAGCTGGCCGGCCTCCTGGCGCAGCACGATTTCGATGCGGCCCAGGGCCGGCGGCTCCAGCCGGATGCGCGCCTGCTCGATGCCTTGCGAGGCCTGCACCTGCAGCCGATCGCCCAGCGCCTGCGCGAGCGGGCGCTGCCACAGGTCGGGCTCGGCGGCGGACAGGCGCACGCTGTCGCCTTCGAGCACGAAGGCGTTGCCCGTGGCCGGCGCGGTCGCGGCGGCGGGGCCGGCCTGCACCGGCGGCAGTTCGAAGCGCGGCGCGCGCGCGCCGGCATCGGCCGTGGTGCTGCCCTGCCCGGCCGGTGCGGCCGCCGGCAACGGCGCCGAGGCATCGGACACGGCGGGGTCGGCGGGCACGGGCACCGCCGCAAGGGACGTCGGGGGTGCCGGGCTGGTATGGAACAGGGCCACGGGCGCGGCGCCCGGCGGCGGCGCGGCGGGCGCGGCCTGCGAGGAGCGCAGCGCCAGCTGCAGCGCGCGCTCCACACCCACCGTCCACTGCACCGTGGCCAGGGCGGCGGACAGCATCGCCTCCGTGGGTTCGGCCGGGCCGTCGTCGCGCGCCTGTTCACCGTCGTCATCGGCCGCCGGCTCTTCATCGAGCAGGCCGATCTCGGTGGGGAGCGTGGGGTCGGCGGCGTCGATGGGTTCCGCGCCTTCGCCCACGGCCAACAGGTCGGCGAAATCGCCCGGCGGCGCGGCCTGTCCATCGGCCGGCGGCGCGATCGGCGCGGCACCGATCGGTGCGGACGCGGCGGGGGCGAGGTTGAGGACGGGGGATGCGGCGTTCATGGCAAGACCTCCTGCAGGTCGGTGCTCAGGGCGTAGGCGGTCCAGCCGGTGCGCTGGTCGCACAGCGCCTGAAGGCGCTCGTGGGCCTGGGCATGGGCCTGCGCGCAGGCGGTGCGCGCGGCCTCGTGCGCCTGGCGCAGCGCGTGGTGCGCGGCCTGCTCCGGCGCGCTCAGGGCCGCCACGGCGGGCAGGCGGGCGAGCAGCGCGGCGAGCTGTTGATCGGTGCGGGCCAGCGCGGCCCAGTCGGCGGCCTGCGTCTCGTGGCGCAGGCGCGCCGCCAGGTCCAGGAACGCTTGGCGCTTATCCATGGTGGGCCTGCATGCCTTCCCAGCCTTCCTGCAGCGTGCGCAGCAGCCGGCCCACTTCGTCGACCATGCCCACGTCGAGCCGGACCCCGGCCTCGTGCAGGCGGCGGGCGCAGTAGTCGTAGACCTCCGCGACCTGCGCGACCACCTCGCCACCGGCGTCCGTGTCCAGCGAGCTGGACAGGCCATTGAGCATGCCGACGCATTTGTCGAGGCTGCGCGCCTTGGCCTCGAAGCGGCTGCCTTCGATGTGGGCGCGCGCGCGCGCCAGCTCGTCCTGCAGGCCGTTCATCAGGATGAGCACCAGCTGCACGGACGAGGCCTGTGCGGTCTGGGCGCCCAGGTCGACCTGGGCGTAGCTCTCGTATGCGTCGTATGTCAAGGAAGTCCTCGTCGGGGGTAGTGACGGGCGGTGCGGTCGGTCCTCAGGCGGTGGCCGAGGTGGACGATCCGAACATGCCCGAGGTCTGGTTGAGCTGGCCCATCAGGGATTGAAGTTGGGTGAACTGCAGCAGGTAGCGCTCGTAGGACATCGCGAACTGCTCGTCCAGGCGCGCCTGGCGGTTGGTGATGTCGCGCTGCAGGGTCTGCACCGAGTCCTGGCGGCGCTTGATCTGGCCGTTGCCCGAGTCGAGCCAGGTCTTGAGGTAGGTGTTCATCGAGCCCAGCAAGCCCGAGGGCGCCGACAGGCTGGACGAGCCGAAGGCCTTGTCCAGCGCGTCGGGCTTGACGTCCAGCGTCTTCTTCAGCTTGGCCGCGTCGAAGGTCAGCGCGCCCTGGCGGTCGGTGGAGATGCCCAGTTCGGACAGGCGCACACCGCCGAAGTCCTGGCGCACGATGTCGTTGAGGCGGGTGCGCAGCGCGCGAACGCTGCTGTCGCTGGCGAAGACGCCGCGCGAGGCCGCGTTGATGTCGGTCTTGGTGAGGTCGTTGATGATGCCTTGCAAGGTGTTGAAGGCGGTCACGAAGCTGCGCACGTTGTCGGCGGTGCCGGCCTCGTCGGCGGCCACGGTCAGCGTGGCGGGGGCGTCGCCCGTGGACATGGCGCGGGTGAGGCTGAGGGTCACGCCGTCGATGGCGGTCACGGTGTTGCTGGCCTGCTGGATGCGCACGCCCGTGCCCTGGTCGCCCAGCCACACCACCGCGTCGCGCGCCTGCGCCAGCTCGTTGGGCGTGGCGCTCAGGGCGTCCTTGAGGGCCCCGGCGGGCAGGCCGCTGGCGTCGACGGTGATCGCGCCGTCCTCGCCGCTGGCGCCGGACGAGAGGATCAGCTGGGACCCGTTGCCGGTGTTGACCACCTGGGCCGTCACCTTGCCCGCGTTGCCCGAGGCCTGGTTGATGGCGCGCGCGATCTCGGTCTGCGAGATGGTGCCGTTGCCATCGGCGTCGGCCATCAGCAGGTTGACGTTGAAGCTGCTGCCGTCGGCCTGCTGGATCACCAGCGGCCCGCCGGTGGCCACCGGCACGGCGGGCAGGTCGGCGAAGGCGATCTGGTGGTTGGAGGCCACGGCCTCCACGAAGAAGCTGTAGGTGCCGGGCTGGGCCGTGGCGGAGGCGGTGCCCGTGGCGCCGGAACTGCCGGCGACGGTCGCGCTGTTCTTGACCAGGCCCTTCTTGCCCGAGAGCGCGTCCATCGCGGTGTTGAACGCCGCGAGGGCCGAGCGCAGGCGGGTGTAGCCCGCGTTGGTGGCATCGGCGCTCTTGCTGTCGCGCGTGATGATGTCCTGCGTGCCCTGCGTGTAGATGGTGGCGAGCTGGGTCGCCATCTGGGTCGGGTTGATGTCCATGGTTGCTCCTGATCAGGCAGGAAAAGCCCCGCCCATGCCCGGTAAGGCGACCGGGAGCAGCGGTTTTTGAAGGGGGCAGGCCATTTTTTTCACCGTTCGGTGCGGCGCCAGACCGTCAGGGCCACGTCGTCGAGCTGTTTTCGCGCCCGCACCTCCCCGGCCAGGCGCCATTCGCTCTCGCGCTTGTGCAGCACCTGGGCCACACCTTCGCGCTGGCGAAAGGCGGCGTGCAGGGCCACGCGGGTGGCCTCCACCTCGGCGCTGTGGCGCTCCAGGCTGCGCTGCTGCTCCTGCGCCAGGCCCATCACCGACTGCTTGTAGGCCGCGCAGTTGGCGGCCAGCAGGAAGGGCTGGGCGCCCGAAGGCCCGGCGGCGTCGCAGATGGCGTGCAGCCGATCCACGCTGCGCTGCATGCGCTCGCGCACCGACTGCTGGCGGCTCAGCTCGGCGCCGATGCGCTCCTGCTCGCGCTCGCGCGCGGTGACTAGGTGGCCAAGGGTGACGAGATGGGTGGGTGGGTTCATGCCATCAGCTCGCTCAGGTCGCGCAGGCAGTCCGTCAGGGGGGCGCTCTCCTTCACCCCCTGGTGCAGGTAGGCCTCGATGCGCGGGTACAGGCTCACGGCGCGGTCCGCCTGCGGGTCGGCGCCGGGCACGTAGGCGCCCATGGGCAGCAGGTCGCGCACCTGCTGGTAACTGGAGAGCAGCGCCTTCATGGTGCGCGCGGCGGCGCTGTGCGCCGGCTCGGCCACCAGCGACATGCAGCGGCTGATGGACTGGCCGATGTCGATCGCCGGGTAGTGGCCGCGCTCGGCCAGGGCGCGCGAGAGCACGATGTGGCCGTCCAGGATGGCGCGCGCGGTGTCCACCACCGGGTCCTGCTGGTCGTCGCCCTCGGCGAGCACGGTGTAGATGGCGGACATGCTGCCCTCGCCTTCGCCGTTGCCCGCGCTCTCCACCAGCTGCGGCAGCGCGCTGAACACGGAAGGCGGGTAACCGCGCGTGGCCGGCGGCTCACCGAGCGAGAGCGCCACCTCGCGCTGCGCCATGGCGTAGCGGGTGAGCGAGTCCAGCAGCAGCAGCACGTTCTGGCCCCGGTCGCGGTAGTGCGCGGCGATGGAGTGGCACAGCTCGGTGGCGCGCAGGCGCATCAGCGGCGACTCGTCGGCCGGCGCCACCACGACCACCGCGCGGCGCAGGCCGGCGGGGCCGAGGGAGAGGTCGATGAACTCGCGCACCTCGCGGCCGCGTTCACCGATGAGGCCGACCACCACCACGTCGGCCACGGTCTGGCGCGTGATGAGGCCCAGCAGCACGCTCTTGCCCACGCCGCTGCCGGCCATCAGGCCCACACGCTGGCCACGGCCGAGCGTGAGCAGGCCGTTGATGGCGCGCACGCCCACGTCCAGCGGCTCGTGCACGGGCCGCTTGCGCAGCGGGTCCACGCGCGGCGGCTGGCTGCCCAGCCGGTGCTCGCCACCGAGGCGGCCCAGGCCGTCCATGGGTTCGCCCAGGCCGTTGACGATGCGGCCCAGCCAGGACGGGCCGATCAGCAGTTCGCTGTCCGACGCCATCGGCAGCACGCGCGCGCCGGCGCTCAGGCCATCGGTTTTCTTGAAAGGCATGACCGAGGTCATCTCGTCGCGAAAGCCCACCACCTGCGCCTCGACCCAGTCGCCCGGCCCCACCTCGATGCGGCAGCGCTGGCCGATGCGCAGCTGGCAGCCCTTGACGTGCAGCAGCATGCCCGCCGCGCCCACCAGCCGCCCCGTGGGCACGGAGACCGGCACCTCGGTGAGTTCGACGGACTTCAGGCGCTCGGCGATCATGCGGCGAGCTCCGTGGCGGGCGCCGGCTCGGCGGCGAGGGGTTCGGTGTCGAGCAGCTGCGCGCCGATCTGCTCCATGCAGGCCTGCAGCCGGTGGCGGCAGCCCGCGTCGGCCTCCTGGCCGCCGCAGTGCACGCGGCACTCGCCGGCGTCGAGGCGGCTGTCGGCCATGAGCTTCCAGGCGCGGGCGCGCACGGGGTCGAGATCGCGGATGCGCTCCAGGTCTTCCGGGTTGAGGAACACCTCGATCTCGCCGGTGGCCGGCGGCATGGTCTTGAGCGACTCTTCCACCAGCGCCAGCAACTGCGTGGGCTGCAGCGTGAGCTCGGCGCGGATCACCTGGCGGGCCACCTTGCCCACGAGATCGACGACCTCGCTGCGCAAGGCCTTCTGGTAGTCGTCCTGGGCCTGGTGCAGGGCCGCGAGCGCGGCGTCCACCGGCGCGGCATAGGCCTGCCAGCGGGCCAGCACGGCCGCGCGGGCCTCGGCCTGTCCTTCGTCGCGGCCCTCGCGCAGGCCCTGCAGGCGGCCTTCGGCCACGCCGCGCTCCACCCCGCTGTCATGGCCCTCGCGGTAGCCCCGGTCCATGCCCTGCTGGAAGCCTTCGGCCCATGCCGCCTGCGCGCTCTCGGCGTCGCCGGGCGACACCGCCTGGGCCGGCGTGAAGCGGCTCAGCGGCGGGAACCGGTGCGGCCGGTAGGTCTTCATGCGACCACCGCCTCCGCGAACAGCTGGATCTGGATCTCGTCGCTGTCCACCAGCGCCTTGACCTCGCGCATGATCTCGGCGCGCGCCTGCTCGACGCGGCTGAGCGGCACCGGCCCGGTGCGGCGCAGCGTGTCTTCGAAGGCCTGCGCCTGGCGCCGCGGCATGGCCTGCAGCACCTTGCGGCGCACCTCGGGGTCCGCGCCCTTGAGCGCCACGGCCCACAGGTCCAGCGGCGAGGCTTCGATGATGCGAGTGATGACGTCCTCGGTCTGGCGCGAGAGGATGAAGAAGTCGTACATGCTGACCTCGATCTGCGCCACCACGGCCGGGTCGCGCGCCCGCATCTGCTCGACCACCTTCTGGCGGTTGCCGGGCATGCGGTTGATGATCTCGGCGGCCTGGCGCACGCCCTCCACCGTGGCGCTCTGGGTTTCCAGGCTCGCCAGGTAGGCGTCGACCAGCACCTCGAGCTCGCGCAGGATGTCGTGCTCCACGTGGCCGAGCTGGGCGATCTGCATCAGCACCAGGTCGCGGTTGTCCTCGGGCAGGCGCTCGATGACCTCGCTGGCCAGGGCCGAGGGCAGGAAGGCGAGGAAGACCGCCTGCATGTGTTCGTGCTCGGCCGCGATGCGGTCGGCGATCCAGCGCGACGAGGCCCACTGCAGCCGTGCCATCTTCGGCCGGATGGCGTCGCCATAGATGCGGGTGAGCACGCTGCTGGCGATGTTCGCGCCCAGCGCCATGTCGAGCGAACTCTTGAGGTAGGCGCGCGAGGCGCCGTGCACGCCGCTTTGTTCGCGGTAGTCGTCGAAGAAGTGCTGCAGCGCGGTGCGCGCCATGTCCACCTTGATCCCGCTCATGCGCGACATGACCTGGGTGACATCCAGCAGCTCCTCGCGCGAGAGGTGCTGCAACACGGCCGCGGCCGGTTGCTCGCCCATGCTCAGGAGCACGATGGCGGCCTGTTCGGTGGACGAGAGCGAGCCGGCATCGGCCCCTTCGAGATCAGGTGATGGCGGCATTTTTCTGAACCCACTGTTTGACAACTTCGGCGACGCGCTCCGGCTCCTTCTGGGCCAGCACCTTCAAGTGATTGACCAGCACCTCCACCGGCGAGCCGGGCGGTGGCAGGTCGTAGTCGGCGAGCAGCGGCACCATCGCGCCCGAGTTCGCCGCCTGGGCCTTGTGGGGCAGCGCCGCGACGGCCGGCGCCGGGTTCGCGAGCGCGGGCGACTCGGCGGCGGCGGCACCCGCCCCGCCCTCCAGCGCGATCAGATCGGTCATGCCGACTTCGGCCGGCGGCTTGTGGCGCTCGCGCAGGATGCGCAGCAGCGGGCGCGCCAGCAGGAAGTAGCACAGCAGCGCGCCCAGCACGTACAGGCCCCAGGTCACGAACTCGAACACGGTCTCGCGTTCCTCGTACCAGGGCACGGCGGGCGCGGCGCCCGGGAACGCGAGCGAGGAGACCACGAGCTGGTCGCCCCGCTCGGCGTTGATGCCCAGGCCGCCGCGCAGCAGGCCCTCCATGCGCGCGATGTCCTGCGGGGCCCAGCCGGTGGCGGCCGCGCCGGGCGCGGCGCCGTCGTTGAGCACCACGGCCACGCTGAGTTTCTTGAGCTGGCCGCGCGCGCGCTGGATGGTGGTGACGCTGCGGTCGTAGGCGAACTGCCGGGTGACGGCGCTGCGCTCGGCGGTGTTGGGCGCCGCGTTCGCGTCGGGCGCCGGCGTGGCCGGGCGGTTGCTGAGCGAGCCCGGCACACCCAGGGCCACGCGGTCGCGGTTGCTCTCCTCGCGCGAGGCTTCGTTGGTGACCTTGGGCGCGTCGCCGTAGCGCTCCTGGGTTTCCTGCACGCGGTCCTGACCGAGTTCGACCGCCACGCTCACGTTGTAGTTGCCCGCGCCCAGCAGCGGCTGCAGCAGCTGGTGCGCGTTCTGCAGGATGTCGTTCTGCGCCTTGCGCACCGCCTCGTCGGCGAAGCTGCCCTGGTCGATGCCGTCCTTCACATCGACGCGCGCGGAGAGCAGGCGGCCGGCCTGATCGACCACGCTCACGCGGGACGGGTCCAGGTTGGACACGCTGCCGGCCACCAGCTGGATGATGGAGGCGATCTGTTCGTTGCCCAGCGTGCGCCCCGGGTGCAGGCTCAACACCACCGAGGCGGTGCTCTTGTCCTGGGCGTTGAGCACGAAGGTCGAGGAGCGCGCCACGGACAGGTGGACGCGGGCCGAGCGCACGGCGTCCATCGAGGTGATGCTCTGCACCAGCTCGCCTTCCAGGCCGCGGCGGAAGCGGATGTCCTGCACGAACTGCGTGACGCCCAGCGGGTCGTTCTTGTCCATCAGTTCCAGCCCTTCGGGCAGGCGCGCGGTGACGCCCTTGGCCGCCAGCAGCATGCGGGCGCGGCCGAGGTCGGAGGACGAGACCAGCACCTGGCCCGACTCGGGGTGCAGCCGGTAGGCGATGCCCTCGGCATCCAGCGCGGCCATCATGTCCGACACCGGCACCTGCTCGCGCGCACCGAACACCGGCTTGTAGCTGGCCTGGTCGTTCCACAGGAACATCATCACCAGGGCCGTGATGCCGATCGCCAGCAGCACGACCGGCAGCAGGCGGGACACCAGTTCAGGACGCAAGGCGCCGCCCAAGGCTTTCCCCGAGGGCAGCTTGTCGCGCATGAGCCTGAGTGCATTCATTCGATGGGTCCTGTTGGGGTACCGGTGGATTCTTGGCTCTCGCCCCCCCTCGACCACTTCGCTCTTTGAGTCCAAATCCCCCCGTAGGTCCGGCCTCGCGCGGCGCGACATCGGCAAACGACTGCTTTCGAACTAAAGCGCGGCGCCATGCCACACATGCCCGGCCCTGTGTGGATGGTGCCCTCCATTGGGGGCCGCCCAAGCGTGTCAATTTGCTCGGAATGGGCGGAAAAATTTGAGGACGTTTGACGCAGGACGCAACGCCGAGTCGCACAGCCGCCACAGGCTGCTGGTATGGTTGACGCCGCACGCGCCGCCCCATCTCCGGGCGTTGGCTGGTGTGCAAGGCTGCGCACGGCAGCGCCACCGACAGAAAGCACCTCTCCCCATGCCCACCCTTGAACCGTCCGCGCCCCCCTCGACCCAGGCCGCAGAAAAGGCCTCCCGCGCCCTGACGATCGAGCGGCTGCAGGAACAGGCGGCGCTGGCGCGTTCGATTGCCGACCGCTTGCCATGGCAACTCGCGCACTTCGATCTCGATCTGCGCTGCCGCTTTGGCAACCAGGCCTTCTGCGACGGCCTGCGCATCGACCCTTCGGCGCTGGAAGGCCGGCCGTTCCAGGACTGTTTTCCCCAGGATGCCCTGCCCGCCCTGCTGCCGCGCTTCATGCAGGCCCTGGGTGGCGAGAAACAGCTGCGGCTCACGGAGCAGTCCACACCGGGAGGTGCCCACACCTTCACCGAGACCTCGTTCACGCCCGACGTGCACGACGGCGTGGTCCGGGGGGTCTTCGTCGAAACGAAGGAGGTCGCCGGGCGAGCGCGCGTGGACGACCTCGCGCAGAACAAGCGCCGCTTCGACCTCATGGCCGATGCGCTGCAGGACTCCTGCATCTACTTCCTCGACCCGGTGGGGCGCATCACCGAATGGAGCGAGAGCGCGCACCGCCTGCACGGCTTTTCCCGGGAACAGGTGGGGAACATGCACCTGGCCGACATGGCCGCGCCGCGCGTCGGTGAAGAGGCGGAGATCGGCATCGACGACACCATCCGGCTGGCCATCGATCGCGGCCAATGGGAAACCCGTGGCTGGCTCAAGCGCGCCGGTGCGGAGGCGTTCTGGGGCCAGACCCTGATCACAGCCCTGCGCGGCGACAACGGCGAGCTGGAAGGGTTGTCCTGCATCACGCGCGACATGACCGCGATGAAAGACCTGGACCGGGTCATGAACGACCTCAACGCCGAACTGGACCGGCGCGTGACCCAGCGGGTGCGCCAGCACACCGTGCCGAACAAGGACCTGGACATCTTCACCCACTCCATCACGCACGATCTGCGTGGGCCGGTGCGGCACATCAACACCTTCGCCGGCCTCATCGCCGAGGAACTGGGCGAGAACGCCAGCGAAGAGATCCGGCATTTCCGCGATGCCATGAAGCGGGCCTCGCAGCGCCTGAACGCGATGATCGAGAACCTGCTGACCTACTCGCGCATCGGCCGCATCGACCTGCACCCCGAGCGGCTGGCGATGACGAACGTGCTCGAAGGTGTGGTCTCGCGCCTGCGGCAGGCCGCCCCCGATCGCCAGATCCAGTGGGAGATCCAGCCCGATCTGCCGATGGTGGTGGCCGACGCGGCGATGGTGAACGACCTGTTCACGCGGCTGCTGGACAACGCCATGAAGTTCACGCGCAAGGTCGAGCCGGCCGAGATCCAGATCGGCTGCCGCACGGAGAGCGACGGCACCTGCCTGTTCTTCATCGTGGACAACGGAGCCGGCTTCGACGTCGCCAAGGCCAGCAACCTGTTCCTCATGTTCCAGCGCCAGCACCACTCGCTGGACTTCGAGGGCTACGGCGCGGGCCTGGCCCTGTGCCAGCGCATCGTGCAGCGCCACAACGGCCGCATCTGGCTCGACAGCACGCCGGGCCACGGCTGCGCGGTCTACTTCACGCTGCCCGTGGAAACGGCGATGGCGGCGTCCGGCCTGGCCGCGCTCGGGTGCTGATCGCGCGGGCGGCGCTCAGCCGCCCGACAGGCGCGCCAGCCAGCGGCGCAGCAGGTGCGCCCTGCGCTGGCGCCGGCGGCCGATGTCGAGCAGGCGGATGGCGGCGGCCCGGCATTCGGCCAGGTAGCGCTCGCGCTGCGGAATCTCCCAGTCCGGCTCGTTGAGGGCCTTGTTGCGCACGGCCGCGAGATAACGCAGCCGCCGGTCCAGCCGGGCCGGCACCGGGTGGCGCACGCTGTCGAGCTTGGAGTGGATGCCCCGGCCCTTGCCACCGAAGTCGCGCGCCAGCACCGAGTCGATCACCGCGGTGATGTCCAGCACGTCCTGCATGGCTTTCATGTGCGGGGTCTTGACCGTGTGCTGGTACATGGGGATGACGTCGCCAGCGCGGTCATCCGGATGAATGTCGCCCCGCGGGCGAAAACCGGGTGTGGCGGAAGACACGAGGGATGGGTTCATGGTGCACAGACTCCAGCAAACGGTTCCACGGTTCGGGCATCGGGGGCGGCAGGCTCGCGGCCCATGGCGTTCTCCTCCGCCAGAACCGCCAGGCACTTCACACAGGACACCGGCTCGCCCGAGCGGGCTTGCCATCGATGGAAGATGCCGCTGGGCCGCGCACCACACAGCGCCTTGCCATCGGGCGGGGAGTGCTCGGACCACAGATGAACGACCACCCCCAGATCGACACCGGGACCGGCCCCGACGGCGCTGAGCCTGGCGGGCACGGCGGTGGCCGCGGGCGCCGATGCCCGATCGGCGGCACTGCGCGGGCAAGGGATGTTCAGGGGGTACAACAAGGTTCGCTCCCGGGTGTTCGGCTCACAACCACACGCTCCTGCGCCCGCTCTCCATCGCCTCCTGGTTCTGCAGCTCTCTCACGGCGGCCCGCACGAGGATGTGATCGAAGGCCTTGAGAATCTCGCTGGTGCTGGTGAAGGCCTCGCTGGAGGGCATGGCGGTGGGCACATCGCGGGCTTGCCGCGGGTTGCCAGACTGGGAGGGGCCCTTGCCCGTGATGTGCGCATGCCGCAATGCGGCCCGCACGACCTCTTCGCCGGAGACACGTTGCCAGCGGTCCGACCGGCGCAGGTGGGTCACGCCCTGCCCCGCCGCGTTGCAACTGTGAACGACCAGGGGATCGTCCGGCAGGCGCGGTGCGAACGCGAGGTGCACGATGCTGTTGTGCGCGACCTCCTCGTCGGTGAGGCTGGCGGTCTGGGCCCATGGAACGGGCGCCAGCCGAAAGAGCATGTCGGCCAGTGAGCCGCCCAGACCCGCGGTGCTCAGGGTGTCGAACACCGACAGGGCGAACGGCCGAGGCTCGTGGGGGTCTCCGGAGCGCAGTTCGCCCCAGGCGCTGGTTTCGGTGAAATCGAGCGAGCCAGGGCCCGAGTCGGCATCGAGCTGCGAATGCGCGTGGACCACGCGAAGCATCACGGCAGGCCCCTGCCGTGGCGCATGCTCGCGCTCCTGCAGCACCTGGATGATGCTGGAGAGCAGGTACTTGTGGCACGCGAAACAGGACGCCGGGTTGTGCCGCGGCGCGCGCCGTGCGCTCAGTCCGTACAGGTGGGCGTGGTCATCGCTGTGCATGGGCAACCGGTGCTCGCCATCACCCCTGGGCCGCGTGTTTCATGAGGTAGCCGGTGTCGATGGGGTCCGACACCCGAACGACCATGTGCGTGCGGATGCCCACGATGGTGACCTCGGCGGGCAAGGGATCGGACACCTCGGCGACCAGTGTGTCGATGCCATGGCGCACCGCCCAGGCCTGCAGCGGCTCCGAAAAATGCCGCCAGCGCTGGACCATGCCGAACCGGTCCACACCGGAGATGGAGACGCGCGCCACATCCTTCGCGTGCATGGTCAGGCCGTAGAGGTAGACCCCCACGAAGCGGCCGGTGAAGGTCTCGCCGTTGCCGACGGCCACCTCGGAGCGTTTGACCGCTTCCCCGATGGCACGCACCAGAAGGGAGGAGCCGTCCTCGGACGGCCAACAGGGTGTGATGAAGGACGCCAGCCTGAGCGTGGCCTCCTTGAGGTTGGGTTGCTGCGCCCAGCAGGAAAGGCCGAACCCCTCATAAGGCTGGCCGGCCAGCGCATCGTGGATCCACTGCTCGGGCCCACCCGACTCCAGGACCTGCAAGGGCCAGTAGGCGGTGCCTCCACCGCCCTGGACCGCCTTGCCCTGGCGGGTGCGCGCCGCGTTGAGCGAAAAGATCTGCGTCATGTCGAGCCGCGCGCGCGGGAAGGCGCGGACGCGTCATGCGCTGAGCGGATCGGCCAGGACCGCGACGGGAGGGATGAGAGCCACGTTTCAAGCATCCGGGTATTTTTCTACCCAATGCCTCGGCGACCGCCCGGTCTACGGTGCCGTTTTGCCCCGTAGAGGGAAGGTGTCAGCCAAACTTCGGCATCTGGTTGCGCGATTGGCGGTACGCGGCGATGCGGGCCTGCACCTCGGCGCGCGCTTCGTCCATGCGAAGGTCCTGCGTGGCGCAGGCGGGGCAATGCGCGGGGCCCTGGTGCTGCTTGACCACCGGGTGCTTGGTATTGCAGGCGCCGCACTGCCGGACTTCGATCTCGCGGCTTTGCAGCCCCTCGACCAGCAACGCATAGGTCTCGAACGTGATGCGCTGGCTGTCGCCCACGGGCGGCACCGTCCGGCGGTACTTGTTGTAGACCTCGATCATCTTGTCCAGCGCCTTGCCGAAATTCGTCTCGACCACGGCGTACTCGCCAATGCCGCGCGATCCGAAATGCAGGGCCATCAGGTACGAGGCCTCGAAGCGCTCCGCCGCGCTGTCGAGGAAGGTCTTGGCCGTAGTGGTTTGTCCCAGGCCTCTGGGCCGCTTGACCTTGATACCGTACTGCCCAAGACGGCGGTCCATCTCCTCCTTGATCCGCTGCTCGCTCACGTCGGTGCCCAGCAGCTTGACGATCAGCTTGGTGCGCGAGGTCAACTCGATCAGGGCCTCGAATCGCTCGTCCGATACCTGGTCCTCGAAGAGGACGCGTTTGTGTCCAGAAGAAGCAAGGGCTCGGCCTGCGGTGTTGATCATGGTGATGTCCCTGGTTTCAGTGAATGCGGTTCTTCGAACGCCGGCTCATGACCATGAACTGCGTTTTCTGCGAAGAGGTCAGGTCGCGCGTGGCGGCGGCCTCGAAGTAGTGGTCACTGGCCACCGGAAACATCACCAGGCCCGGGTTGGCCGAGATGTCCCAGAGTTCGTGCGGTCCGAAGCGGCGGACGTGCACGGCTTCGCTCATCGAAAGATCGAACAGCACGCAGGCCTCGTCGAACGAAGTCTTGATGCTGTCGACGCGCACCGCCAGCGCCATGAAGGCCTCCTGGCGATTGGCGGCCTCGAATTCACCCGGCTGCACCAGCGACGCCGATGTCGTGGGCAGCAGCCCCGTGTGGATCATCATGGAAAACAGCGGATGCGAGCAGTCCGCCAGCTTGATGACTTCATCCTCGCTCAGCAGGGCCAGCAGCTCCAGCAGGTTGCGCTGCCCCGGGAACCAGCGTGCGATGACACGTGGGTCGACCAGCTCGGAACTGCGCGCGATGTGCCAACGCCGGGCCAGCGCCTTGAGGTTTTCGGCGCGAATGGCCCTTTCATAGGTGGGCAGGTGCAGATTGCCTTGAATCCGCGAGTCCATCAGCGCTGTCATCATCTGTGTACATTCCCCTGTCTGTTCTCGAGCTGCGTCGCCAACGCGCCCGAAAGGCGCATTGTGTTACTCCCAGCCAGCCGGTTGGCGTCTACCATGGCACCAGGCCATTTGCGACGCCCACACCCCAACGCCCAGCCCTCATGCCAAGTCTTGAACCTCTGTCTATCGGCGATCTTTCCGCGCGCTTTAGGGCTCGATTGAGAATGAGCCTGGATCGCCTGGGCTTTCCAGGCGCCATGCGTGAAAAAAGTCGCGAACTGGCTTTCAGGCTCGGGGTGGACGAAAGCCTGGCCTCGGCCTTCCTCACAGGCGATGTGCTCCCGGACTACGAGGCCCTGCTCACCCTTTGCGCGCTGACCCAGCAATCACCCGGCTACTTCCTCGACCCCAGCGCCGACGCGCTGCCCCAGGGCACCCGGGTCGTCCCGGCCATCGGCCCGGGCGAGGACCTGGCCATCTGCCTGCCCGAAGACATGGCCGGTGGGCGCGCCACCCAGGATGCCGAGCTTTGCTATTACCGCGCCCGCAGGGACATGGGCTTCGGCGTGAGGGCCGGCGACTGCATCCTGGCGGGGTTCGTGCCGATGGAGCCGGCCTCGATGCAGAAGGACCGCATCTACCTCATCGGCTGCGAGACCGGCTTCGATCTGCGCCGCTGCGTCGTGCAAACGCCCGTGCGGGCAGCCTTCACCAGCTTCGACGGCAAGTCCGCCCAGACCATCAAGCCGCACGTCGCGGCGGTGGGGCAGGAACGGCCGAGCTTCCGCGCCGAAGGCCTGGGTGACGAGGTGCATGCCTTCGCGGAAGTGATCGGCCTGCTGCGAGGTGCGCAGAACCTGCCACTCGAACCCAACGCCCTGGACTTCCAGGGCTGAGCCGCGGCGAGCAGACGAAAAAAAGCTCGCCATGGGCGAGCTGGATGTTTCGATCAGGTATTTTTGGAGGCGCGATCCGGAGTCGAACCGGACTAACCGGATTTGCAATCCGGGGCATAACCGCTTTGCTATCGCGCCGTCAGGACCGGCATCAAAGACACCGATCTCAAACTCCGACAAAAAAGGGAAGCAGAGCTTCCCTTTTGAATTTGGAGCGGGAAACGAGATTCGAACTCGCGACCTCAACCTTGGCAAGGTTGCGCTCTACCAACTGAGCTATTCCCGCATTTCTTACCACCTGCTGCTGCATCTGCTATTGCGTTTGCCGCTGCATTTCGGTAAGCCATGATTCTAACCCGAAAAAAGGGGCTCTTTCAAGTCCCCCGAAATTTTTTGATCAATGTTTCACCGCGTCGGGAGACGCCGTCGGCTTGCTCACGCTGGCCGCCGCGATCTGGGCCGCGACCTCTTCTTCGGTGAGTGGCACGGGCTGGCGTTCGAGCGCGATGGCGAGGACCTTGTCGATCCATTTCACCGGCACGATCTCCAGGCCCTGCTTCACGTTGTCGGGAATCTCGGCGAGGTCCTTCACGTTCTCTTCCGGGATGATCACGGTCTTGATGCCGCCACGCAAAGCGGCCAGCAGCTTTTCCTTCAGGCCACCGATCGCCGTGACTTCACCGCGCAGCGTGATCTCACCCGTCATGGCCACATCGGCGCGCACGGGAATGCCCGTGAGCGACGAGACCAGCGCGGTCGTCATGGCCGCACCGGCGCTCGGGCCGTCCTTGGGCGTGGCGCCATCGGGCACGTGGATGTGGATGTCGCGCTTGTCGAACTGCTCGTCCTTGATGCCCAGCATGCGGGCGCGGCTGCGCACCACGGTGCGGGCCGCTTCCACCGATTCCTTCATCACATCGCCGAGCGAACCCGTGCGCGTGATCACGCCCTTGCCCGGCATGATGGCCACTTCGATGGTCAGCAGATCGCCGCCCACTTCCGTCCACGCCAGACCGACCACCTGGCCCACCTGGTTCTGCGCCTCGGCACGGCCGTAGCTGTACTTGCGCACGCCCAGGAATTCGCTGAGGTTGTCGGCGCTCACCACCACGGTGGGCGTGTACTTCTTGAGCAGCAGGCCCTTGACCACCTTGCGGCAGATCTTGGAGAGCTCGCGTTCGAGCGAACGCACACCGGCTTCGCGGGTGTAGTAGCGCACGATGTCGCGCACGGCGTCGTCGCGCACGTCCAGCTCGCCTTCGCGGATGCCGTTGTTCTTGAGTTGCTTGGGCAACAGGTAGCGGATCGCGATGTTGGTCTTCTCGTCTTCCGTGTAGCCCGAGAGGCGGATCACCTCCATGCGGTCCAGCAGGGCCGGCGGAATGTTCATCGAGTTCGATGTGGCGACGAACATCACGTCGGACAGGTCGAAGTCGACTTCGATGTAGTGGTCACCGAAGGTGTGGTTCTGCTCGGGGTCCAGCACCTCCAGCAGCGCGCTCGAAGGATCGCCGCGGAAGTCCGTGCCCAGCTTGTCGATCTCGTCGAGCAGGAACAGCGGGTTGCGCGTGCCGACCTTGTTCAGGCTCTGCAGCACCTTGCCCGGCATGGCACCGATGTAGGTGCGGCGGTGGCCGCGGATCTCGGCTTCGTCGCGCATGCCGCCCAGCGCCATGCGCACGTACTTGCGGCCCGTGGCCTTGGCCACCGACTGCCCCAGCGAGGTCTTGCCGACACCGGGTGGGCCGACCAGGCACAGGATGGGCGCCTTGACCTTGTCCACGCGCTGTTGCACCGCGAGGTACTCGAGGATGCGGTCCTTGACCTTCTCCAGGCCGTAGTGGTCTTCGTTCAGCACCGCCTCGGCATGCGCGAGGTCGTGCTTGATCTTGGTCTTCTTGCTCCAGGGCAGGCCGACCAGCGCATCGATGTAGTTGCGCACCACGGTGGCCTCGGCCGACATGGGCGACATCAGCTTGAGCTTCTTGAACTCGGCATCGGCCTTCTTGCGCGCTTCCGCGGGCATCTTGGCGGCCTTGATCTTCTTCTCGATCTCTTCGATGTCGGCGCCCTCTTCGCCTTCGCCGAGTTCCTTCTGGATCGCCTTGACCTGCTCGTTCAGGTAAAAGTCGCGCTGGTTCTTTTCCATCTGGCGCTTCACGCGCCCGCGGATCTTCTTGTCGACGTTGAGGATGTCGACCTCGCGCTCGAGCTGTTCGAACAGGTTCTCCAGCCGCTTGTTGACCGGATCGAGGTCCAGCACCACCTGCTTGGACTCGAGCTTGAGCGGCAGGTGCGCGGCGATCGTGTCGGCCAGGCGGCCCGGGTCGTCGATGCTGGAGATCGAGGTGAGGATCTCCGAAGGGATCTTCTTGTTGAGCTTGACGTACTGGTCGAACTGCTGCATCACGGCGCGGCGCAGTGCTTCGAGTTCGTTGGACTGGGTGTCGGCCCGCTCCACGGCCGGGTCGACCGGGCTCACGCTGGCGATGAAATGGCTTTCTCCATCGCGGATGGTCAGCACCTTGGCGCGCTGCACACCTTCGACCAGCACCTTGACGGTGCCGTCAGGCAGCTTGAGCATCTGCAGGATGGTGGCGACGCAGCCCATTTCGAACATGTCGTCGGTCGACGGCTCGTCCTTGGCGGCGGCCTTCTGGGCCACGAGCATGATGCGGCGCTCGGCCTCCATCGCGGACTCCAGCGCCTTGATGCTCTTGGGCCGGCCCACGAACAGCGGGATGACCATGTGCGGGAACACCACCACATCGCGCAAAGGCAGGAGTGGCAGTTCGACCGGCGTGCTGGGAAGGGGGGTCTGTCCGGACATTTCAACCTCGACTAAAACGGGTAAATGGGGTCGGTGCGAGCGATCTCAACCGGACGCATCCGTGACGGGGTTGGTCGAAGCCGGCGCGTCAAGCCTGCTTGGCCGCCTCGCGGTACACCAGCAAGGGCGGCTTGTTTTCCTCGATGGTCGACTCGTCGACCACCACCTTCTCCACATTGCTCATGCCAGGCAGATCGAACATGGTGTCGATCAGCGCGTTTTCCAGGATCGAGCGCAGGCCTCGCGCGCCCGTCTTGCGGGCCAGGGCCTTGCGGGCGATCGCCTTGAGCGCGGCGGGCCGCACTTCGAGCTCGGCACCTTCCATCGCCAGCAGGCGGGAGAACTGCTTGACGACCGCGTTCTTGGGCTCGGTGAGAATTTCGACCAGCGCGTCTTCACTGAGTTCCGACAGCGCGGCGATCACCGGCACACGGCCCACCAGCTCGGGGATGAGGCCGAACTTGATCAGGTCTTCGGGCTCGATTTCCTTGAAGGATTCGGTGATGCTGCGCTGCTTCTTGCTCTTGACCACGGCGCCGAAGCCGATGCCGGAGGCCTCGGTGCGGTTCTCGATGATCTTCTCCAGGCCGGCAAACGCGCCGCCGCAGATGAACAGGATGTTGGTGGTGTCGACCTGCAGGAAGTCCTGGTTGGGGTGCTTGCGCCCGCCCTGCGGCGGCACCGAGGCCATCGTGCCTTCGATCAGCTTGAGCAAGGCCTGCTGCACACCCTCACCCGATACGTCGCGGGTGATGGAGGGGTTGTCGGACTTGCGCGTGATCTTGTCGATCTCGTCGATGTAGACGATGCCCTGCTGGGCGCGCTCGACGTCGTAGTTGCAGCTCTGCAGCAGCTTGGCGACGATGTTTTCCACGTCTTCGCCCACGTAACCGGCTTCGGTCAGCGTGGTGGCGTCGGCCATCACGAACGGCACGTTGAGCATGCGCGCCATGGTCTGGGCCAGCAGCGTCTTGCCCGAGCCGGTGGGTCCGATCAGGAGAATGTTGCTCTTGGCCAGCTCGACGTCGTCCTTGCGGGCGGCGACCTTGTGGCGCAGGCGCTTGTAGTGGTTGTAGACGGCCACGGCCAGCGCGCGCTTGGCGTTCTGCTGCCCGATGACGTAGTTGTCCAGGTTGGCCTTGAGCTGGGCCGGCGTGGGCACGTCGTCGCCCGAGGCCTTGACGGATTCGAGGCCGGGCAACTCGTCACGGATGATGTCGTTGCACAGGTCGATGCATTCGTCGCAGATGAACACCGAGGGGCCGGCGATCAGCTTCTTGACCTCGTGCTGGCTCTTGCCGCAGAACGAGCAGTAGAGCGCTTTTTCACTGGAGGCGGCTTTTTTGTCGGCCATAGGTCTGGGGGCTCGGATGAAGCGGTAACAACAATGATAGTTCAAGCCCCATAGGGGCCAAACGGGGGAAAAGCGCCGGTTTTGGCACCGTCTCCCGGGTTTGGCGGCCCATGGGTGGCCATGGCCTGGACGGGGTCAGACCGCGCCGGGGCGCTTGTCGATGACCTTGTCGATCAGGCCGTACTCGGCCGATTCGGCGGCCGAGAGGTAGTAATCGCGCTCGGTGTCGCGTTCGATCTTCTCCAGCGGCTGGCCGGTGCGCTCCGCGAGGATCTTGTTGAGCTGCTCGCGCGTCTTGAGGATTTCGCGGGCGTGGATCTCGATTTCCGTGGCCTGGCCCTGGGTGCCGCCCAGCGGCTGGTGGATCATGACCTTGGAGTTCGGCAGCGCGAAGCGTTTGCCCTTGGCGCCGGCGGCCAGCAGGAACGCGCCCATGCTCGCGGCCATGCCGATGCACAGCGTGGACACGTCGGACTTGATGAAATTCATGGTGTCGAAGATCGCCATGCCCGCGCTCACCGAGCCGCCCGGGGAGTTGATGTAGAACGAGATGTCCTTGTCGGGGTTTTCGCTTTCCAGGAACAGCAGCTGCGCCACCACCAGGTTGGCCGACTGGTCATTGACCGGGCCCACCAGGAAGATCACGCGCTCCTTGAGCAGGCGCGAATAGATGTCGTACGCACGCTCGCCGCGGCCCGACTGCTCGATGACCATGGGCACCATGCCCAAACCTTGAATGTCCATTGCGCTCATGCGTTACTCCGTGTGTTGATGCTTGCCATATCACTACTGTAACCAACCCCATGTGGCCCCACGGCGACCGGTGGCTTGACCGGGACGACCGCAGGACAGGCGGAGGGAGGTACCTCCAGATGGGGGGCAAACCCGAAAAAGAAAGGGCGGATCGCTCCGCCCTGTTCCAGCATCCCGCCGCGAAGGAAATCAGGCCTGGGCCATCAGTTCGTCGAAGCTGACCGACTTTTCGGTGATCTGTGCCTTGGACAGCACGAACTCCGTGACGTTGTTCTCGATCACGATGGCTTCCACCTCGGCCATGCGCTGGTTGTCGCCCTGGTACCAGCGCACCACGTCGGCCGGCTTCTCGTAGGAGGCCGCCAGCTCTTCGATGTGGGCCTTGATCTGCTCGGGCTTGGCGTGCAGCTCGTTGGCGCGCACCAGCTCGGCCACCACCAGACCCAGGCGCACGCGGCGCTCGGCCTGCGGGCGGAACAGCTCTTCGGGGATCGGGGCCTTGTCGGCGTCCTTCACGCCGCGCTGCTTCAGGTCAGCGCGGGCGCCTTCCACCAGGCGCTCCAGCTCGGACTGCACGACCGCGTTGGGCAGATCCAGTTCGGCCTTGGCGACCAGGGCGTCCATCACGGCCTGCTTGTTGCGGGCCTGCAGGCGGAACTTGACTTCGCGCTCCAGGTTCTTGCGGATGTCGGCGCGCAGGCCTTCCACCGTGCCGTCGGCGATGCCCAGGGACTTGGCGAAGGCCTCATCCACGGCCGGCAGGTTGGCAGCTTCGATCTTGTTGACCGTGACCAGGAAGTCGGCGGTCTTGCCGGCCACGTCCTTGCCGTGGTAGTCGGCGGGGAAGGCCAGCGGGAAGGTCTTGGACTCGCCCGTCTTCATGCCACGCACGGCGTCTTCGAATTCCTTGAGCATCTGGCCGTCGCCGACGATGAACTGGAAGGCCTCGGCCTTGCCGCCCTCGAAGGGCTCGCCGTCGATCTTGCCGGCGAAGTCGATGGTGACGCGGTCGCCGTCCTGGGCGGCCTGGTCCTGCGCGCGCTGCGCGAAGGTGCGGCGCTGCTTGCGCAGGATCTCGAGCGTGCGGTCGATGGCGGCGTCGTCCACTTCGGCAGCCACTTTTTCCACGGCGGCGGTGGTCAGGTCGTCGATCTTGACTTGCGGATACACCTCGAAGACGGCGTCGAAGGTCAGCTGGCCCTCGGGGGCGCCTTCCTTCTCGGTGATCTTGGGCTGGCCGGCCACGCGCAGCTGGGCTTCGTTGGCGGCGGTGGCGAAGGCTTCACCGACCTTGTCGTTCATGACCTCGTAGTGCACCGAATAGCCATAGCGCTGGGCCACGACGTTCATCGGCACCTTGCCGGGACGGAAACCGTCCATCTTCACGTCGCGCGCGATGCGCTTGAGGCGGTTGGACACTTCTTTCTGGATCACATCGGCCGGCAGCGTCAGCGTGATCTTGCGCTCGAGCTTTTCCAGGGTTTCAACGTTCACGGTCATGGCTTTCTCCAAAAGGGTGTCGGTCAACCAGCCTGTCTGGCCGACCCGGGGGGTCTGTCTGTTCGTCTGTGGTGTGGTGCGCGGGGGGGGACTCGAACCCCCACACCATTGCTGGCGTCAGGACCTAAACCTGGTGCGTCTACCAATTTCGCCACCCGCGCGCCTCGTAGGGGGTTTTCCGGTGCAGCGCAAAAGCAGCGCTGGACGGCCGGTTGTCCACTTCACGGCAACCTTAGATTGTAGCTGCAGCGCCCACCCTGGCCGGACGGCCTCAGGCCCCCAGGCGGTGCCGCAGGGCCCGGACCGCGCTGCCGGGCGTGGTGAGCACCGGCATGCCCACCGCCTTGTGCACCGCCAGCTGCGCGCGCGCCATGCTGAATTGGGACAGCGCGATCACGTCGCAGCCCTGCCCCACCAGCCAGCGCGCGGCCTCGACCACGCGCGCGTCGTGGCCGGCGTCGTCGCCCCGGTTGAGGGCGTCCATGGCGCCTTCGGCCAGGCAGGTGACCAGTTCGGTGCCGGCCGGGAACTCCGGCGGCATGGAAGTCAGGGTGGGCGCGAAGGACGCCACCAGCCCGATGCGGCCGCCGCGCGCCACGGCCACGGCTTCGGCCACCATGGCTTCGTTGGGCTTGAGCACCGGCATGTGCGGGCGCCGCGCCGCCACCGCCTCGATGCACGAACCGAATGCCGAGCAGGTGAACAGGATGGCATTGGCCCCCGTGCCTTCGGCGTAGGCCGCCAGCGACTCGAAGCGCTGGTGCATGGCCGCGTCCAGTCCCTTGCCATCGCGCGCCAGGTCGGCCGACAGGCTGTCGTCGAGCAGGTTCATGCGCTCGGCCTCGGGCCAGGCGCGGGCGAGCTCCTCGTTGATGGGCGCGACCGAATGGGCCAGCGCATGGATCAGGGCGATGCGCATGTCAGGCCACCTTCAAGGTGCGTGGCACAGCCATGCGCCGGCCCTGGCTCCACCAGACCAGCGCCACCAGCAACAGCGCCGGCAGGTAGAACCAGTGCGGCGTGGCCCGGCCCGAGGGCATCTTCACCGCCACCACGTCCCAGCCCTGCTCGAAGCCCGACTTGGCCGCGCGCGAACCGAACTTGACCTGCGCCACCTGCAGCTGATCGCCCAGCCCGACCAGGCGCAGTCCGGCTTCGTCCAGGCGCTTGCGCCCGTCCTCGCCCCTGGCGCCCAGTTGCACGGCCACGGTCTTGGTCAGGTCGCGCCCTTCCAGCGTGGTGCCCTGCAGCACGAAGACCATGCGGCCATCCTCGGGTTTGTCGCGCGCGATGTCGAACACCTCGGCCGGCGGCGCGTCGCGGTACGGGGGTGCGAGGCGGTCCATGAACACGTCCGGGCGGAACAGCAGCACCACGGCGATGCCGAGCAGCACGTTCTCCCACCAGCGGCTCTTGATGCGGAACCAGTTCATGGTGATCGCCGCGAACAGCAGCATCGCGACGATGCTGGCCCCAATCACGCGCAGCGTCTCCGCCAGGTCCTCCACATTGATCAGCAACAGCTGCGGGTTGAAGATCCAGATGAAGGGCAGGATCAGCGTGCGGGCGGCGTAGATGAACCCCTGGATGCCGGTCTGCAGCGAATCCTCGCCCGAGATGGCCGAGGCCGCGAACGTCGCCAGCCCCACCGGCGGCGTGATGTCCGCCATGATCCCGTAGTAGAAGACGAACATGTGCACCGCGATCAGCGGAATGATCAGGCCCGACTGCGCGCCCAGTTCCACCACCACGGGCGCCATCAGCGTGGCCACCAGCACGTAGTTGGCCGTGGTCGGCACGCCCAGGCCGATCACCAGGCAGGAGATCGCGACGAACAGCAGCATCAGGATCACGCTGCCCTGCGAGACCAGCTCGACGAACTCGGTCATGCGCAGGCCCAGGCCGGTGAGCGTGATGCCGCCGACCACGATGCCCGCCGTGGCGGTGGCCACGCCGATGCCGATCATGTTGCGCGCGCCGTTGTGGAAACCGTCGAGCACCGAGCGCCAGCTCTCCTGCCAGGCATTGCCCATGGGCAGGCGCCGGAACAGCGCGATCAGCGGGTGCTGCGTGGCCATGAGCACCGCCAGCGAGGTGACGGCCCAGAAGGCCGCGAGCGCGGGCGACATCTCCTCCACCATCAGGCACCAGATCAGGATGCCGATGGGCATGATGAAGTGCAGGCCGGCGCGCACCGTGGGCCAGGTCTGCAGCGGTTTGGGGTTGTCGATGTCGATGTCGGTCGCCAGGTCCGGGCAGCTGGCCGCCTGCCACACGGCCACGAGGTAGAGCGCCAGCACCAGCGCGCCCACGGCATACGGGGCCGCCGGGCCCAGCACGGCCTTGAAGCCGAGGATCAGGTAGTACAGCGCGCAGACCAGCACCACGGTGCCGGTCACACCGAGTGCGTTGCGCATGACGCGGTCGCGCAGCGGCGTGGGCGTGCGCTTGACGATGGGCTGCATGCCCAGCTTGAGCGCCTCCAGGTGCACGATGTAGAACAGGCCGATGTACGAGAGGATGGCCGGCAGGAAGGCGTGCTTGACAATGTCCGAGTACGGGATGCCCACGTACTCCACCATCAGGAAGGCCGCGGCGCCCATCACGGGCGGCATGATCTGGCCGTCCACCGAGGACATGGTTTCGATCGCGCCGGCCTTGACGCCGCCATAACCCGCCTTCTTCATGAGCGGGATGGTGAAGATGCCGCCGGAGACCACGTTGGCCACCGACGAACCCGAGATGGTGCCGTTGAGCGCCGACGACACCACCGCCACCTTGGCCGGGCCGCCGCGCAGGTGCCCCAGCGCCGCGAAGCTCACCTGCATCATGTAGTTGCCGCCGCCGCCCCGGTCGAGCAGCGCGCCGAACAGCACGTAGACGAAGATGGTGCCGGCCGACACCCCCAGCGCGATGCCGTACACGCCTTCGGTGGTGAGCCACATGTGCGAGATCAGGCGGTTGAGCGAGGCGCCCCGGTGGGCGATCACCTCGGGCAGCCAAGGGCCGAGCATGCAGTAGGCCAGGAAGATCACGGCCAGCACGGCCATGGGCCAGCCCACCGCGCGACGCGTGGCCTCCAGCAACAGCAGCAGGCCCACCACCGACACCGCCACATCCACCGTGGTGGGCGTGCCGGGCCGGGTGGCGAGCTCGGCATAGAAGAGCATCACGTAGGCACCGGCAAAGGCCGCCACGCCGGCCAGCAGCCAGTCCACCCACGGGACCCGGTTGCGCGGCGAGCGCTTGAACGCCGGCCAGGCGAGGAACGCCAGGAACAGCGCGAACGCGAGGTGGATGGCGCGCGCCTCGGTGTCGTTGAGGATGCCGATGCCGAATTCGAACGGCAGGGGCGAGGCGTACCAGTACTGGAACAGCGCCCAGAGCAGGCACACGGTGAACACCACACCGGCCGTCCACCCGGTGGGCTTGCGGCCGCCGGTGTCGCTGTCGGCCACAAGTTGCTGCAGGGCTTCGGGGGCTTTTTCGATGTCGGTGCTCATGGGCGCTCCGGGCCTGGACGGCGGTGGGGAGGGTCAAAAGAAACGGCGAAGCACCTTCGCCCTTCATGGCAAGGCGGGCCGCTCACGCGGCCCGGCGCGTCACCTCACTTGACCCAGCCCTTTTCCTTGTAGAACTTCAGCGCGCCTTCGTGCAGCGGCGCGCTCAGGCCGTCCTTGACCATGCCCTCGGGCGTCAGGTTGGCCAGCGCGGGGTGCAGCTTCTTGAACTCGTCGAAGTTGTCGAACACCGCCTTGACCACCTGGTACACGGTCTCGGGCGAGGTCTTGCTCGAGGCCACCACGGTGGCGGACACGCCATAGGTCTGGGTAGGCTGCGGGTTGTTCGGGTAGAGGCCACCGGGCAGCGTGACCTTGGCGTAATACGGCTTCTCGGCCACCAGCTTGTCCACGGCCGGGCCGGTGATGGACACCAGCTTGGCACCGCACGAGGTGGTGGGATCCTGGATGTTGGCGCTCGGGTGGCCCACGGCGTAATAGAAGCCGTCGATCTTGCCGTCGCACAGCGCCGGGCCGTGTTCGTCGGCCTTGAGTTCGGAGGCCAGCGAGAAGTCGCTCAGCTTCCAGCCCATGCCGGCCAGCAGCTCTTCCATGGAGGAGCGCGTGCCCGAGCCCGGGTTGCCGACGTTGAAGCGCTTGCCCTTGAAGTCCTCGAACTTGGTGATGTTGGCTTCCTTGCGGGCCACCACCGTGAAGGGCTCGGGGTGCACGGCGAACACCGCTCGCAGGTCGCCGTAGGCGCCCGCGTCCTTGAACTGGCCCACGCCCTTGAGCGCATTGAACTGCACGTCGGACTGGGTGAAGCCCAGGTCCAACTCACCGGCCTTGATGGTGTTGACGTTGAACACCGAGCCGCCGGTGGACTCCACCGAGCAGCGGATGCCATGCTTGGCGCGGTCCTTGTTCACCAGCCGGCAGATCGCGCCGCCCGCCGCGTAATACACCCCCGTCACGCCGCCGGTGCCGATGGTCATGAACTTCTGCTGCGCCTGGGCCGGTGCCATGGGCGTCATCAGGGCGGCTGCGGCGGCCAGGGTGCTCAGGCTGAGGGGGATCTTTTTCATGCGGATGGCTCCTGAAGGTTTCGACGGGGTGGAACAAACTGGGTGCGGGCACGAAGGCTTTTCACGAGCAAGCAAGCTTCGTGCAGACCCGCTGCGACGGCGACGGGGTTTTCCCCCATCAGGCGGCCACCGCGCGGTCGATGGCGCCGGCGAGCCGCGCCACGATCTGCTCGAGCTCGGCGGGCGTGCTGATGAAGGGCGGCGCGAGCAACACGTGGTCGCCGCAGCGCCCATCCACCGTGCCCCCCATGGGGTAGACCATCAGGCCGCCGGCCATGGCCTCGCTCTTGATGCGGGCGTGCAGCTTGCGCGCGGGATCGAACCACTGCCGGCTGCCGCGGTCGGCCACCAGCTCGAGGCCCCAGAACAGCCCGCGCCCCCGGATGTCGCCCACGCGCGGGTGGTCGCCGAAGGCCTGTTGCAACAGCGCGTGCAGCAATTGCCCGCGCTCGCGCACCTGCGCCAGCAGGCCATCGCGCTGGATCACGCGCTGCACCGCGAGCGCGGCCGCGCAGGCGATCGCATGGCCCAGGTAGGTGTGGCCGTGCTGGAACAGGCCGCTGCCCTGCCGGAAGGCGTCCACCACCGTGCCCTGCGCCAGCACCGCGCCGATGGGCTGGTAGCCACCGCCCAGGCCCTTGGCCACCGTCATCAGATCCGGCACCACACCCTCCTGCTCGCAGGCATGCAGGGTGCCAGTGCGCCCCATGCCGCACATCACCTCGTCCAGGATCAGCAGGATGCCGTGGCGGTCGCACAGCTCGCGCACGCCCTTGAAGTAGCCGGGCACGGCGGTGAGCACACCCGCCGTGGCGCCGCCCACCGTCTCGGCCACGAAGGCCATCACGTTCTCGCCACCCAGGCGGTCGATGGCCTCGGACAGCTCGGCCACCAGCCGCTGGCCGTACTGCTCGGCGGTTTCGTCGGCCCGGCGGTCGCGGTACTCGTAGCACGGCGAGACGTGCGTCACGTCGATCAGCAGCGGCTTGAACTGCTCGCGCCGCCAGGCGTTGCCGCCCACGGCCAGCGCGCCCAGCGTGTTGCCGTGGTAACTCTGGTGGCGGGCGATGAAGTGCCGCCGCTGCGGCTGGCCGATCTCCACGAAATACTGGCGCGCCATCTTCAGCGCGGCCTCCACCGCCTCGGAACCGCCGCTCACGAAATACACGTGGCTCATGCCCGCCGGCGCCGAATCGATCAGCACGTTCGCCAGTTCCTCGGCCACCTCGGTGGTGAAGAAACTGGTGTGCGCGTAGGCCAGCTGGTCGATCTGCGCGTGCATCGCGGCCAACACATCCGGGTGCCCATGGCCCAGGCAGGACACGGCCGCGCCGCCCGAGGCGTCGAGGTAGGTCTTGCCGGCCTGGTCGGTCAGGGTGATGCCCTGGCCGCTCACGGCAAAGGGCATGGGGCGGTGCAACTGGCGGTGGAAGACGCGGGTGGAACTCATGCAGGAAGGACGGGGTGGGGACAGCAATTCAGGCGCAGTGTAGGCAGCGTCGGCGCCCTGGGAAAAATGCCTTTTTCACCCCGTTCCATGCCTTTCGGTTATGGCCTGTCCATGAGTTCGCGGCATGGGCCTTGTCGCGATTGGCATTTTTCGCTCTGGCGCGGCTTGCCTACAGTTCGCCCCATGAACGCTTCCTCCCAACGGCGCCCCCACGTGTGCGTGCTCGGTGCCGGCATCGTCGGGCTGGCGGCGGCCTGGCAGTTGCGGCGCGAGGGCTTCGAGGTCACCGTGGTCGACCGGGCGCAGGCCGGCACCGGCGCGAGCGCGGCCAACGGCGCGCAGCTGAGCTACGCCTACGTGCAACCGCTGGCCGACCCGGGCATCTGGCGCCAGTTGCCCAAGCTGCTGTTCGCGGCCGATTCACCGCTGAAGCTGCGCCTGCAGCCCGACCCGCACCAATGGGCCTGGGGCCTGCAGTTCCTGGCCGCCTGCCGCGCTGGCGTGTCTCGGCGCACCACGGCCAGCCTGCTGGCCCTGGCGGCCGAGAGCCGCGCCGGCTTCGAACGCCTGATGGCCGAGGAACGCATCGCCTGCGACTTCTCCGCCACCGGCAAGCTGGTGCTGTGCGCCGACGAGGCCAGCTTCGCCGCCGCGCGCCGCCAGATGGCCTTGCAGCGCGAACTCGGCAGCCCAACGCAGCACGCGCTCTCGCCCGCCGAATGCGTGGCGATCGAACCCGCGCTGGCGGGCTACGCGCCGCGCTTCGCGGGCGCCATCCACACACCCAGCGAGTGCGCGGCCGACTGCCACCAGGTCTGCCTGGAGCTGCTGCGCCTGTTGCTCGCGCAGGGCGTGCGCTTCGCGTTCGACACGCCGGTCACCCGGCTCACCCGCTCGGCCGATCGCATCGTGGCGGCCGACACCCCGCGCGGCCCGATCGAGGCCGACGCCTTCGTGGTCGCGCTCGGCACCGCCTCGCACCCGCTGGCGCGCACGCTGGGCCTGCGCGTGCCGGTCTACCCGCTCAAGGGCTACAGCCTCACGCTGGACGTGAGCGAGGCACCTGGCGCGGCGCCGCGTGTGAGCGTGACAGATGCCGCGCGCAAGGTGGTGTTCGCGCGCCTGGGTTCGCGCCTGCGCGTGGCCGGCATGGCCGAACTGGTGGGTGAGAACACGCACATCCCCGTTGACCGCATCGACTCGCTGGTGGCCAGCGCCCAGGCCCTGTTCCCCGACGCGCGCTGCAGCGACGATCTGCGGCCCTGGGCCGGCCTGCGACCGGCCACGCCCACCGGGCTGCCAGTGCTGGGGCGGCTGCGCGGCGGGCCCGACAACCTGTGGTTCAACACCGGACACGGTGCCCTGGGTTTCACCCTGGCCTTCGGCAGCGCGCAGCGGCTCGCGGCGCAGCTGCGCCAGAGCGGCCTCTGAAACTCAGCCCGCCGTCTCCAGCAGCGCCTGTTGCATGCAGCGCGTGAAGGCGCGCGTGGTCAGCGAATTCGGCCGCGCGGTGGGCCGCAGCATGCGCACCGTGGTGGGCACGGTGGGTTCGAGCTTGAGCACGTCGACCTTGGCGAGATCGGCCGAGGCGGCGGTGCAGCTCTCCACCATGGCCACACCCACGCCGTGGTGCGCGAGCGCCAGCGCCACGTGGTAGGTCTGCACGGTCATCACTTCCTTGAGCCCGGCGCCGCTGTCGCGCACGGTGTGGGCCAGCAGCAGGCCCAGTGGGTCCTGGCCGTCGAGGGCGATCACGGGCAGCCTGGAGAGTTGCGTCAGCGTGATGGTGCCGGCCTTGACCTGGCGCGCGGTCAGCAGGCCCTTGGGCACCACGCACACGACGTGGCGGTCGGCCAGTTGTTCCTGCACGAGCGCGGGATGCGACACGGCGCTGAAGACGTAGCCCACGTCGGCTTCCTGCAGCACGAGGGAGGAGATGATCTGGGGCGAATGCAGCGCTTCGTGGTGCACGCGCACGGAGGGGTGTTTTTCGCGGAACAGGCGCATGGCGCGCGGGAAGACTTCGTAGCTCAGGGCGAGCACGGTGAGCACGCGCAGCTCGCCTTTGCCGCGGCCGGCCTTGAGGCTGGCGGAGAGGCGTTGCACTTCGTCGAGCTGGGCGAACAGGCGTTCGATGTGGGGGTACAGGGTTTGCGCTTCGGCGGTGGGCCGCAGGCGCCCGCCGACGCGCTGGAACAGCTGGAAACCGAGCTGGATCTCGGCGTGCTGCAGCGTGCGGCTCACGGCGGGTTGCGTGACGTTGATCATGCGGGCGGCGGCGCTCACGCTGCCGGTGAGCATCACCGCGTTGAAAACTTCGATGTGTCTTAGGCGCATGCGGCCTATTGTTGTCGATGTTTTTCTCCGGCTGGAGCGGTCATCGGCGAGGGCGAGGTGAGGGCTCCGCTCATGTCCCCCGGGTCGGCTTCGCCGCCCCTCCTCCTTTACTTCGCTGCGCCCTCACCC